>CAZFWL010000434.1:0-3856 GCA_964522775.1 uncultured Halomicronema sp. | reverse complement strand
TTGCCCTTTTTCCCACACCCACTTAATTTCACCAGTACGGGTGACGAGGCGATACTCGACTTCATAAAACTGCTCGGCGGAGAGCGCCTGCTGAATCGTCTCGAGTACACGGGGCAGGTCTTCGGGGTGGGTGATGTCGTTATAGGTTAACGCCCCGATTTCGGCAGTGAGGTCAACCTGGCGATAGCCGGTGAGACGCAAGCAACCGTCACTGAGCGATCGCATCGTCCAATCGGGAGGGCCTTTGGCCGTGAACACGATCCCAGGCAGCGTGTCCATTAACCGTTGCAGGTATTGCTGGTGGGTCAAGAGCTCGGCTTCAGTGCGTTTGAGCCGTAAGATAGCGCCCAAGTGAGTGGCGACGGCTTCGACTAAATGAATTTGCAGGCGATCGCATTCGCGCGCCTCATTCATAAAAAAGACCAACACCATGAGGGTATCGTCATCGAGGGTGACGGGCACACCGACCGCTGCCCCTAAACCCGACTTCGAAGCCAAATCGCGCCGCTGAAACAGATGAAGTGAGGTATCCGTAACGTCCGCTATCCACTCGGTCTGTCCCGAATGAAATACCCGACCCGGCAGCCCCTTGCCCGGCTCAAACGTCCATGATGTACTAACTTTACTGAAAGCATGATATTGCTGGTGCGAGGCAAACCAGACTCCGCTGTGCTTGACCACGGTTGGGGCCGTCGGTAGCCACACTTCCCCATAGACCCATTCAGTGTGGTTGCACACTAGCTTCAGTAAACAAGTCAACGCCGACTCAAAATCTGTAGCCTTGCTGACTTCCAGCGAAATCATTTGTAGCAGCGTCAAGGCTTCCGGATTGATGGCCAGGAAGTTATTTTGCAAGGGCAGTGATGAGGGGATGCGGGAAGAAGGAGCCATCAAAAATTGCTGGGGAATCGCAAATACGATAGGGAACGTCAGCTCACTGCTCAACCGAGGGCAGAGCATCAATGCAAGCAAGTCAAATATTTTTACGGTCGAAATTGCCTGTAGCGATCGCCTTCAGCGCCAACGCTAACGCAAGCGCTTTTGTTTGCTCCAATTCTATCGAACAGAGTTTTCTACGGTTAGTATTCCCACACTGACAACCGTGTTTATGCCTGATCGACGAGTGCCGAAAATCCCTGACAGTAAAGCAACCCCAACTTTATCCTGACGTTGCGGAGCAATCATCACTCTATATTGGCCGTGGACTAACGCTGAAACCACGCCGTCAGGGCGACGGCTAGCCCGTCAGCTGCATCATCAGGTTTCGGAATCCGAGGTAAGTCGAGCTCCCGCATTACCGACTCTTGGACCATGCTTTTGTCGGCATTGCCATAGCCAGTCAGCGCCTGTTTGATCTGAGCCGGAGTGAATTCGACTGGAGTGAGCTGATGCTGGGCGAGAACTAGCATCACGACGCCGCGGGCCTGAGCCACCAAAATGGTGTTGCCCATACGATAAAAAAACAACTTTTCCAACGCCACCAGGTCTGGCTGGAACTGCTGAATTAAGCTGTGCAAATCATCATGCAGGGTGCAGAGGCGATCGCCGACGGGCGTATTGGCAGGGGTTTCGACGATACCGAAATCGACTACGGCAGCCCCAGCCGCAGTCGCCGTCGTATCCCCGCCATCAATGATGCCAAAACCCAAAATCGCCAGACCTGGGTCAAGCCCCAGAATCCGTTTGACCACTATCGTGCCCCAACTGGCTGACGGCCATTAGTCGCCGCATCTTCATCTTCGAGAGCCACACCAAAGACCTGACTAAAGACCTTCTCAACTTTGTAACCAGAGTCGATGGACTCCAGAGGATCCTTTCGCAAACGGTGCCGCAGACACATCACAATCACGGTGCGAATGTCATCTAAAGTCACCTCAGTGCGACCCTCATAAGCCGCTAGCGCTTTGGCAGCCCGATTCGTCACGATGTCACCGCGCAAACCATCGACATCTAATTCAGAACAGACTTGCGAAATCTTGATCCGAAAATCATGCTCGATAGTCACATCGCCCAGTCGCGCTTGGGCATCGGTAATCCGCTTTTGAAGCGCAGTCTGAGGGTCCGTGAATTTTTCCAGATAGCTCTGTGGATCTTGGTCAAAGTCCGATCGCTGTTCCACAATCTGCACCCGCAACTCTGGATCTCGCACGGTACGAATCTCGGCGTGCATCCCAAAGCGGTCTAACAGCTGAGGGCGCAATTCACCCTCTTCTGGATTGCCAGAACCGACCAGTACGAACTGCGCCGGGTGGCGGATGGAAATACCTTCACGTTCAACCGTGTTCCAGCCAGAGGCGGCGGAGTCGAGCAAAACATCAACAAGGTGATCGTCCAGCAGGTTCACCTCATCAACGTACAAAATGCCGCGATTGGCTTTAGCCAACAGGCCAGGTTCAAACGCCTTAACTCCTTCAGACAAAGCCTTTTCGATGTCGATGGTGCCACAGACGCGGTCTTCAGTCGCGCCCAAAGGCAAATCGATCATGGGCACTTTTTTGGCCGATGTGGGAAGTGTGTCGGTGCCGCGCTCCCGTTGGATATCAAGGTCATTTGGCGATCTGCTGAAAGGATCGTCTGCGACCACTTCAATCTCTGGCAGCAGGTCGGCGAGGGCACGAATCGTGGTTGATTTGCCGGTGCCGCGATCGCCCATGATCATGACGCCACCGATGCGCGGATCAATGACATTCAAAATCAAGGCCAGCTTCATGTCTTCCTGACCAATCACAGCGGTAAAGGGAAAGACAACGCGGCGGGGAGTGGTCGAACGTTCAGCAGTCGCAATCACAAGCAAACAACTCTCTTACAAATTCTTTAGAACAGGCTTTCAAAAGTTAACCTTTATTGTGCCATAGGGGTTTGCGCCTTTACACTTCCTAGCCGGATAAACCCAGCAATGCCTGGCGCCCCCTTAAATATGAACGTTCATGAAGTTAGCGACGCGGGGCCAACCGATATTTTCCTGCAGCATAGGTGAGGACGGTCATAACGAGTTAGCTAAATTTATCCTGACCGGCAGAGTGTGTCTGTTCGCTGGTCTTAATCTCAATCATTTGGGCTGTTGATCGATTTACTCAAAGCCTTGATATTGAGAGGCTAATTTCAAGCACAATTGATTAGTGGTTGATTAATACTTAACAGAGCCGCTTTATCACAGCAATTCTAGAAAAGGTCTAGACCAATTAACAAAGTAGTTGAACAGAGGAGCGGGCGATCTCAAAAAGGCTGATAGGGGACCTGATATTTCCAGATTCTTTGACATTTCTCGACATTTTAGCGGTGAATTGTGATTGGCGATACATAATCCCAAGTGCTTTTTCTGGCGATACTCAAGTGCCTTAAATACAGCACTCCGAGATTAGTTCAAGCAAAGCCTGGCGATACGAAAGTGTTGCGATCAATTCGGATCGCTGACATGTGAGATGGACTACTAAGACTAAAGTTTCAATCGGCTATGATTGCAGCAATATATCTCGAAGTTGCCGTCTACATAAAGGCATTTCATGGGCAATTAAGTGAGATATAGAATCGGTTTTAGATTTGTTGGAGAGTACTGTGACTATCTACATCGGTAATTTGTCATTTCAAGCAGAGGAGGATGATCTACGCGAGGTGTTTGCCGATTACGGTGAGGTTAGGCGCATTAGCTTGCCCACTGATCGGGAAACGGGTCGCAAGCGTGGATTTGCCTTTGTCGAAATGGCAGATGAAGCCCATGAAGATAAGGCGATTTCAGAGCTGGATGGCGCTGAGTGGCTGGGGCGTGAGTTGCGAGTAAATAAGGCCCGTCCTCGTAATGACAGTGGCGGTGGGCGGCGCAGTGATGGTGGCGATCGCCTGAAAAGTAATCCGCTTT
>CAZFWL010000433.1:0-3856 GCA_964522775.1 uncultured Halomicronema sp. | reverse complement strand
GCTGAGGCTCCCGAAATCATCGGCTAGTCTTCTGCAGCTCAGCGAGGCTGAGTGAATACTCGAAAGGCACCTCCCGCTGCGCGGGAGGTGCCTTTTTGCTTTGAAGGGTTGTCAGATCAAACTTGCTGAATTCTCAGTGTTTTAGAGACAACCCGCTTTCGCCCCATTAATCATACCGGTTGCCAAAAAGCCTTGGGAAAAGATGAGCACAGCGATCGCTCTGAGACCGAAATGGATCGACCCATAACCTTTTCTGTTGAGGCCTATCAATAATGCTGAGCGAATTGAAGAGGGAAGCAAACCTCTTGACCTATAGAATTCAGTCAATGCTTTAGTTTTCTTGCATCGAATTAGATCGATACTAAGGCTGTGGGTCTGTACCAAGCGTCTGATTACGGTCAAGGCTTTTGTGCGGACAGCTTTCTCGATGTCGATAAGTGTGTTGTAACGATTATGGCGATCGCTCAAATTCCTTGGCTTACCCTGCTCCTATCGCTACCGCTGGTAGCAGCACTGTTCATGCCGCTGATCCCCAAAGACAGTAATTACTACTGGGCTCGTTGGTATGCCGTCGGAGTGGGCGGTCTGGAGCTAGTGCTGATGAGCCTGCTCTTTTGGACACACTATGATGCCACCAGCGCCGAATTTCAAATCGTTGAAAGCTTTACTTGGGTGCCTGCCTTCGGGCTGAACTGGACAGTTTCAGTCGACGGACTGTCCGCGCCCCTCGTATTGTTAGCCTGCTTTGTGACCACGCTGGCAATGGCTGCTGCCTGGCGCGTTAATCGCCGCCCCCGACTGTTTTTTGCCCTGATGCTGGTGCTCTATGCGGCCCAGATTGGCGTTTTTGTCGCTCAAGATTTGCTGTTGTTTTTCATCATGTGGGAGGTGGAGCTCGTCCCGGTCTATCTGCTGGTAAGCATTTGGGGTGGACAAAATCGCCGCTACGCTGCCACCAAGTTTTTGATTTACACCGCTGCAGCTTCCATTTTTATTCTGGTCGCGGCGTTGGTAATGGCTTTTCAGGGAGATTGGGTGACGTTTGACATTGCCCAACTGCATCTCAAATCCTTCCCCTTACCGCTCGAATTGCTCCTCTACACCGGTTTGTTGTTTGCCTTTGGGGTGAAGCTCGCGATTTTCCCGTTTCATACCTGGCTGCCCGATGCCCATGGCGAAGCGTCTTCGCCGGTCTCGATGATCTTGGCGGGGGTGCTGTTAAAGATGGGTGGCTATGGCTTGATTCGCATCAACGTCGAGCTATTGCCCCATGCCCATGTTTACTTTGCGCCCATCTTGGCTATCTTAGGGGTCATCAATATCATCTATGGCGGCCTCAATTCCTTTGCCCAGACCAATATGAAGCGCCGTCTGGCTTTTTCCTCGGTCTCACACATGGGTTTTGTGCTGCTGGGCATTGCCTCTTTCACCGATTTGGGCATGAGTGGGGCGTTGCTACAAATGCTTTCGCACGGGCTGATTGCCTCAGTATTATTCTTCCTGGCAGGAGTAACCTACGATCGCACCCACACCATGATGATGAACGAGATGAGCGATATTGGTCAGGCCTTACCTCGGGTATTTACGTTCTTTACAGCGGCATCAATGGCTTCGTTAGCGTTACCCGGCATGAGTGGCTTTGCCAGTGAGGTGGCAGTCTTTGTCGGGTTTACGACCAGTAGCGCTTATGGCGATCCCTTCCGCATCGCGATCGTCGGGCTCTCAGCAGTGGGCTTGATTCTGACGCCAGTGTATTTGCTCTCGATGTTGAAGCAAGTCTTCTATGGGGCCAAAGCCTTACCCATGTGCGACGTTTTGCCCTTCTGCGATGTAAATGATTTGGATCTCAAAATTCAGGGTAATGAAGAACCCTCTTGTTTTGGGAATAACTGCGATTTGCCCGCCCAGGCCAAATTTGATGACGCTGGCCCCCGCGAGATTCTGATTGCAATGTGCTTTCTCGCATTGATTGTGGGCATCGGCTTTTATCCCAAACTGGTGATGCAGATGTATGACGCCAAAACGGTGGCGGTCAACACCTCTGTCCAGCAGGTGTACCAGGAAGTTGCACAGGTCAAGCCGCAACTGTATGCCGAAATTCTGCGGCCGACTGTCTAAAGCTAATGTCCGCCGTGATTTGATTCAGGCTTCTGCCTTAAATGAGTCGCCCCGTTCAGCATGCCCTGGCAGGGAGAGGCTGAACGGAGCGACTGTTTATAAGGGCGGCGATAACAGCTGAAAGAGTAGATCGCCGAAGGCAGGAAAAATACTTTCAGAGCGGGCGAAGGTTGGATCATCGCCAATGATCGCGATCGCATAAGCCCGATCATCCAGCGTCAAAATCGCCATCTCTGCTCGCCCCCGAGAGGTTAAGCCGACTTTTGTCAGTAATGCGCCGTGGGGCAGGCCGCCCCCGAGAAATCCGTGAATCGCCCCTACCGCATCATGACGCTCCGTTTCAACGTCGTGCCACATGGCTTGAGCGATGCGCTGATGTCCCTGCGGGGACTGAATATCGTGCAAAAGCCGCACTAAGTCCACAGTCTTAACACGATTACCTGGGCGATTGCTAACCCAGACATTAACCGGATACTGGGCACTAATGGAAAAACCAGCAGTTTGCCAGTAATCGCGCATCACTGGGTGCCCCACACCGTTTAGCAGTCGATTAGACGCAGCGTTATCAGAATGGGTGATGGCAGCTTCGATATCTGGCCCGGTTTCACCGTGAGCCAGGGCCGCGATCGCCCAGAAAGGTTTGATAACGCTAGCCGGGTAGCGTAGGGTGAGATCGTGTAATCCGGCATATTCTCCAGTGGTCAAATCAACTAGAGAGATGCTGAGGGCGTCGACTGGAAATTCTGAGACTTCGGCCATATCGCGCAGTCGCGTCACCACAGTTTGCAGACGGGCAGAGTCAGTAAAGGACGGCGGTCCAAATGGGTAGGCAACAGGCAAGAGTTCCAGCGGTATCGGCGGCAATACGAGCCCTGGATTCGGCTCAGTCCCCTGAACGGCAAAATCTTGGTCGGTTGCGATTGAAGTAGCAGCGGCCGTGAGCTGTTCACCAGTGCCCATAGAAATTGCCGGATCAAGCTTGATAGGACGGCAAGCTGCAGGTAACTCACGCTTCACAGTCGTCGATGGACAAACAGTCGCCACTTTTTTGATGAAAGCTTCGCTCACCCAGAAGGCGGCCAAGCCCCCGAGGACTGCGCCACCCCCAATGGCTGCCAGCTTGACCCAAAGCGATCGCCGCCAAGGATTTCGGGGCCGTTGTTGTAAAGATTGCAGGGGTAGTTCCGTCATGTGGCAGTGTCTAGGAGCGAGTTGACCCCGGTCATGCACTGCCAGTGTATGTCAGTCTCAGCAAAACAGAATGCTTCCAGAACACGCCTCAGTTTCACAATGCGATTGAGCCTGAGCACCACCATCTCCCAGAACCCGGCTGGACTAGAAATAGGGTTATGAGTGGCAAAGTTACCTTTCGACTGAAATGCGTTTGATGTTACAGGATGAATGCCTTACCTTTGACACTATTAGTTGGCGATGCAATGTGAAGTGACATGGCCCGACAGTCTGTAAAGCGTAACCGTCGATATATTGTTTGGTTTGTGCTGCTAGGTTTGGTGTGGTTGCTGTGTAGCGGCACAGCATGGGCAGGACCCTTGAGCGATCGCGTCCAGGCCTTTCCTGACTGGACCGACAAGCCCGCGACCCGTCCCCCCAGTGGCGACTTGGTATACCCGGACTGGCTGGCGGGCACTTGGGAGTTGACTAGCATCCTGGTGGATACTGCTGCGCCGCTGGCCCCCGATATTGAAACACCGGGTTTTCAGAGTAATCAAAGCCTGTT
>CAZFWL010000432.1:0-3857 GCA_964522775.1 uncultured Halomicronema sp. | reverse complement strand
CGTCCACCAGCACCACGGTGAAATCGCCGCGACTGGTACCTGCCACAACCAAGTAGGCGAGCTCTTCTTGTAAAACGGGCTGAAACTCAGCGGTATTGGGCAGAGGAATGCGATCGGGTAAATACAGCTGAATTTCTTCGGTATGGCGATCCGGGTTGAATTTGAGGCAAGTCATCTCGCCTAGTCCCAGGCGCTGACGAAAATCAGTGGCTTCGGTCGTCGCATCCAGAGCGCCGCCCATCAAAACTAACGGCTGCTGCTGCCAGTAATCCGTCATAAAGGTCGCCACATCCACGGGCGCACAGTTCAGTGTCCAGCGACCGCTAGTGCGATCTAACGCTGCCCAGCGCATGGATTCTGGACGATTCATCTGTGCCCAAAAGCGTTGCCACTGGGGGGGCATTCCGGTTTGACCGACATCCCCATCTAACAAAACTTCTCGCAACGCCATTAGCGCTTGCCGTTCCGGTTCATCAACCAAATGGCAGTGATACGGATTAGCCGGATGTTTGAACACCTGATGGGTGAGGCTCACACGTGTATCCCGAATCAGGGTTTGATGCTGGGGATAAGCCTGCATCAAGGTTTGCCAAGCATCTGCGTCGAGCTTGACCGTCAGCACTTCGCGAATCCAAAATTCCAGCTCGTCTGCGCCGTCAATGAACACAGGCACATTATTGGGAAAGCGGTTTTGGTGATAAAGGCGATCGCGCAGCCATACGTCAGGACTAGTGATAAACAACCCCTGGAAGTCTTGGTGGGGCCATTCATGTCCCCATTGCACCGGTTTTTGGCAGGGCATCCATTCCTGGAGGCGTGGAATGTCGCCTAAGAGGACCGTTTGTCGCAAGGCATCAGGCAGCACCAAAATGGCGGGATCAGGCCACAGCAACAGCGACATGAGATAGCTGAGACGATAGTGGCCCTGATATAGAGCTGCTGCTCCCACTTGCATGAGCGAACTGCGCCCCAGCCGGAGCGCCCGCGCAGCCAAACGAGCCATCGTTAGATGATGGGGCCAGTCGGTGTTGCGATGATGTCGCAGAAATGCCCGCAACTGTTCATGCACCTGTGCTTCCAGCACTTAACCCTGCTCCTAACTGCGTGATGACCTTCATTGTGACATAGCCGCCTCAGGGTTCCCAGATTTTCGGCGATAGTGCACGGCAAAGCGGGTTTACAACACTGATGCCTCCGGCGTCGGAGCCGAGAAGAGCGTCCCTTGCATCACGGTGACCGCCTGCCCGCTAATCAGCACGCGATCGCCTGCTCGCTTGACCTTCAGCATGCCGCTGCGTTGTGACACCTGTTTCGCGACAAAGTCTGACTTGCCCAGCTTCTCTTCCCAAAACGGCACTAGCGAGCAATGGGCTGCCCCGGTAACCGGATCTTCTTCAATGCCGACTGCTGGCGCAAAATAGCGTGAAACAAAATCAATTTGGGGATCTTCGCTCAGTGCCGTCACAATTACCCCTTGGGCCGATAACAGCCGCATCATGGCAAAGTCTGGCTGGAGCGATCGCACATAATCCTCCGACGGCAGCTCGACCAAATAGTTGGCTTCGGCAGTGCCACCGTAGGTGACCGTTTGAGGCTGCAGTCCCCGAAGGCTCTTGAGCAATTCTGGGGGTGCCGTGATTGGCTCCACCGGCTGAATTGGGAAGTTGAGCGTAATCCACCCGTCTTGCTGGCTCGCGGTGAGCAACCCACTTTGGGTCTGAAAACGCGCTGTTTGATCCGCTGCTAAATGCCCTTCGCTCCACAGCACATGGGCACTCGCGAGGGTGGCATGGCCACACAAATCGACTTCGGAAGTGGGGGTAAACCAGCGCAGCTGGTAACCGTCTTCCACCGGATACAAAAAGGCCGTTTCCGACAGGTTCATTTCCGCTGCGACGACCCGCATCCAAGTCTCGTTGGCGGGAGCGGACAATACACAAACGGCAGCCGGGTTGCCGCCAAAACAATGATCGGTAAAAGCATCGACCTGCAAAATGGTCACGCTGTCGGGGGGGCTCATGGATCTAAGTGGATCAGTCATTAATGAGGTTGCATTTTTATCATGGCCTAGAACCGGTTCCAAATACTGCCAAATATCGCAGCTCAAAGGTTGGCAGCGATTGCCGCATCAGCGATCGCAATTGGCCTGAAAGCTCTATTGGTCAATTGTCTAAGGCTGGACTATCCGATGGTTTGACCAGCGGAATGGGGGATCAACGGATGTGCTTTGCCCTGACATTGCCCCCAGCGAGAGGAGCGCTTTGCCAATTCCCATTAAAGTAAGGACATAAAGCTTAAACAAAGTGAATCCAGATCGAAGGTTATGTTCAATATCGCGCGCATCGTTTGTCGAATCGTCTGTATAGGGATGCTGTTCGGAGTATTGTCGCTGTCTACTGGGGCAGCGATCGCGGGCGAAGACTTTACCTATGCCGAACTGCGTAACCGCTCGTTTGTTGGCGAAGATTTGACCGGATCATCCTTCGCTGCTGCCAATGCCAATGAAGCCGACTTCACCGATGCGGATTTAAGCGAAACTATCTTGACCAAAGGCGTTTTCGACAAGGCTCATATGGCCAGAGTGAACTTGACCCAGTCCTTCGCGGATCGCGTCAGCTTCAACGAGGCCGATTTGACGGACGCCATTGTGGTCGATGCCATTATGACCAGCACTACGTTCTACAACGCCACCCTGACTGGGGCCGATTTTTCCGGCACGATTTTAGACCGCTACCAAGTGAAAAAGATGTGTGAGCATGCCGATGGCGTTAATCCGGTGACGGGGGTGGCGACCCGCGACAGTTTGGGCTGTCCTTGAGCACAGCCGGTTGATGGATCCGAGTGCAGTTCTCGGTTAACCAAACCAATAGAGAATTGATTTGGTCAGAAGAAACCGTCCCCTCGGCAAGATTTGAGCATATGTGACAAACCGCGATTTTTCCCGGTAGCGAGGAACACTAAACTCAGTTCACTCAACCGGTGATCGCGAATAACTGTTATTTGCGATCACCGTGTTGCTCGCTTTTTCGCCAGGTTCCATCACTATGAAACTGATTTATCGCGGCATTCCTTACGAGACGGCTGCTGCCGAACCAACCACACATCAACCCTCTCAGGCCACCGACAAACCAGCTCCTCATCGGGCAAACCTTCGTCATCCAGGGCTGGAGTTGACCTATCGAGGTGTCCGTTACACCCCCTGAAGCGATGGCCTCTTCCCCAGATCACGACAGCCTTGACATCCCAACCGTTGGGGCTTTCAGGGGGGCTGACCGCGATCGCTAACAGCGATGACGATCCTGACGGCATCTCGGCGCACATAATTCTGTTTGATTCCAGTCTATTTTTGAGGTTAGAAGCATTGCCCTTTCACACGCTCGGGAGAGTCTTTGACTCATTCCGGCGATCGCTAAGCAACGTGCTGGAACTGGATGCCGCACTCCTTATGATTATTGATCCTCACTACCCTCATATCGTATTGACTTGCCCCTATCGGGAATTCACCATTGAGCTGGAACAGTCGGTCTGGCAGGATGTCACCACCTACGCGGCTTGGGTCAACTATGAAACAGGCTCCGCCGTAGCCGTACCGAAAGCGTGGACACGAGCTGACGCCATTAAACGGGCCAAGCAGTGGATTGATCGCAATTTTTATGGCGCAACTGCTCGCCCTTCGTCATAGGCCATCAAGCACACCAACATAGCAAAACCTCGCTCACTCTTTCGGATATCGCAGGGGTAAGCCATGTTGCGAAGAGAAACCGAGGTTTTGGAGATATCGGGGGCTACTAAGCCTAATGGCTATGGTGGTGATGCCCGTGACTGTGTCCATGATCATGATGATGATCGTGGGCATG
>CAZFWL010000431.1:0-3866 GCA_964522775.1 uncultured Halomicronema sp. | reverse complement strand
TGGCGTTCAACCTGAACGGTTTCAACTTCAACCAGTCGGTGTTGGATAGCCAAGGTCGCGTTATTGCGACTTGGGCTGACATCATCAACCGCGCCAACCTGGGTATGGAAGTCATGCACGAGCGTAATGCTCACAACTTCCCCCTTGACTTGGCTATCACTGAAGCTCCCGAAATCATCGGTTAGTCTTCTGCGGTTCAGCTAGTCTGAAGTAACTATAAACAGCGTCTCTCGTGAGGGGGACGCTGTTTTTATATGTGGTTAGTGATTTGAAATCAAGGTCTCAAGGTCAATTGCCGTCCAATCGCGAATCGCAGCATTTGGAAAGGCGTTGTCGATTCTGCCAAAACGGGCGGTCGTAGATATTTGCCAAGCGCTAACCGACCAATTCCTTTTACGCGCGCTTTGAGGCGTGAAAAGAGGACATGCAGGCGCGGATGGGTTTGCGTTTCAGTATAGATAGGCGCAAAAGCCAACTTGCCGTACAGGACGTCGGCACGATGCGCTGGACTCAGCCCAGCTTTTTTGTGTTCAGGATTGGGCTTGCCGCCATGCTCACCATAGTTGCGCCAGGGTACGTAGCCGTTGAGTCCCCGAGTGCGTAGAAACTCCTCAATGTTGCTATCCCAAGTGGAATATTGGGTGGGGCCAGGGTGTTCAGTAATTTGCTCAGCTAGCTGGATCAGATGCTCAGCGCCTGCCGGGGTCAAAATATAGGCCACCATGGAGGTGGAAAAGCCGATCGCGTGATTGTCGGATGAAACGTTATAAATTTGAGGCGCACAGGTGTAAAGCCAGGCAATACCGACGTGGTCTGCTTGAGGATCGTAAGGCATCTGACGCGTTGATAAATTGCGCACAGGGACAAAATCAGCCTCGCAAATTAGCATGGGCTGACCAGCGTTCATGACTTGCTGCCAAGCGGCACAGTGGTTAAGCAGACACAAATAACTGGGGGAGTAACCCTGGTATGCGGGCTGATGTTGCTGCCGAATGACCTGGCAATTGAAGCCCTGATCAGTTAGGCACGTTTCCAACTGCTGGGTGTCTTCTTTGTAGGCGATAATTAGGGCTTGGGCGATCGCGTCTTTTATCAGGGCCATGGGTGCTCTGCCAAGAATTTCAGTAACAGCTAAATCGACCGAAGATTCAGCGATTTGCCCCCAGACAATATCGAGTGTTTTAGTCATGACAGTGGTCTGGGAAGGGGATAATGCTTCGACGCATGTAGCAACTGCTGTTGCGGGACGAAGCAACCGAGTCAACGCAGAACAGCGTCGACTTCTCTGGTTAATATGCCCACAGCGTCCTGTTCAGTTCACGTACCAGTTGCCCAGCAAAGGTCTTGAAGTCAGCAGCAGTCAATAGCCGAGGTCACTTTAGGACAACGGTGAGAGCACCCTTGTGAAATGCTTGGCCAGCCTGATTGCGCTTGCTTTGAGGTCGCAGTCTGGAGTGATTCAAGGCCGGAATAATACTGAGTCAGCGACGAAATTATGAAGATTTTGCTCGTCGGCTAATTACGGCGACCGGACCGCCGCCTACGGGGCCTTGATGTTCGCTACCGCCAGAGATGTAAATCATGGGGTCTTGTACGGTAGCGGCGATCGCGGCGCCGACGACAGCGCGGGCCATGCGGGTGTGGTTGATGTCGGAGTCATCCAGCATGGTATGACGGCAGCCCAGAATTTGCCCCGAGGGGTCGGCTTCAGCTTTGGCGAAGATGTTGACGATACGCTCTGGATCGTTCTCACAATCCACATCGGCGATCGCCCGCTGCACAGCGGCCACGTCTATAGCATGTGCCATTACGCTATGACCAATCACGTAATCACTATGGGAATTAGGCGAGTTGCCTAACACCAAGATTTCGCAGTTCTGTAATTCGACGCCCGCTGAAGTGGAGGCGACTGAAGAATAGAGGGCGTAATTGTGGCAAATGTCGGCGACGGTGAGATCCGCGAGTGCAATTTCGCCCAAGGCCACGGCGACACCCAAGGCCGAGACCCCTCGGGAATAAGCCATCGATTTGTAGCTGTCTTGAGTGACGACCGACTCTTCCTGGTGCTGGCGTGAGGCCGTAATCAGGGGACATTTGATTTGCACCAAATGAACGTCCTGAGGGCTCAAGTGGGCGGCCGAGATCGCAGCTTTTACTCCTTCAGCCACTACCGCCACCATGGTCAGCGTGCCGATTTCTGACACCGCGAAATTGCGCGTGTGATGAATTCCCAGCGCTAACCCAGCATGCGTCGGCCCCGTTAATCCTTCGGTATGGCGGGTAAAGACAGTCATATGCGGGCTCAGCACTCCCTCTGTGCCCCCTGACATGACAAAGACAATTTGTGCTGTGCGGGCTGCCCCGATTAACGGTCGCAGAAAGTGTTGCAGGGTCGCCACGGCAAACCCGCGAGTGAAGTCATTCACGCAGCCATTGCCCTCGGTTTTACCCATAATGGCGACGATGGTTTGTGGATCAAGTTGCTGGCTTTCGATCAGTTGCCGCAAGCCGCTCAAATCGTCAGGACCGCTTTTGGGAATTTTGAAGACGCCTACTTTCATGAGTCCGATGCATCGAAGCCTAAGTTTTGAAGCATTTGCTCAATTTTGGCGTGATGATTGGCCTTCCATTCGGCTAAGGATTGGGTGGCATCTTTATCCATCCGTTGTTTGGCAAACAGCCAGATGTCCTCTTGCTGCGTTGCTGGAATGACGGCGATGCCCTCTTCGTCGGCGACCAGCATGTCGCCCGGGTTTACCTGTACGCCGCCGCAGGTGATGGGCTGATTCAGGGTGCCCAAGGCTTGCTTTTTACCCGGTACTGGGGATAATCCGCGGGCAAATACCGCAAACTCGGCTTCTCGCACTTCGGCCACATCGCGAATGACGCCATCAATCACAAACCCAGCAATGCCGCGCTGCTGAGCCGTGGCGCACACATTACCGCCCGACATTGCGTAGTCGGTGTCGCCCGCTTGCACCACAATGACGGAACCTGGCTCGGCCCGGTAAATCGCGGCATGCAGCATTAGGTTATCGCCCGGTGGGCAGCTCACGGTGTAGGCCGGCCCGGCGATGCGAGGAATGGTGGACCACATCTCCCGAATGCCCATATCCATAAATTGCGATCGCCCTAGGCCCGCATCGGCATAGCTAGTGGGAGAGATCGCCGCGAACTTGGAGGCATCGTTCATGCTGGGAGAGGCTCCTCTAAAACCAAACAAAATTGGATTGTCCCATCTTAAGCCTTGACGCGATCGCGGGAACTGCTCCATCAAAAGGACCGACCAACGGTATCGTCGGGCGGCTTGCTGAGTCGTCGGGGCAGGGGCTCGCCCGCACTGAGGAACGGCTTTTCTGCAATGCAGCGGTTGAGATTCCAACCGTGACCCGTTGACGCCTGATCACCGCTCTCACGCAACGGCGGATAGAGAAATTAACCGAATGAAACTGTGCCAGTTGCGCCATCCAGCCGGACGGTTTGTCTTGCTTTAAGGCGATTTCGCCCCGCATCTAGCACGATCGTGGGCAACCCATATTCGCGAGCCACCACCGCCCCGTGGGACAGTTGCCCGCCCGTTTCGGCAATCAGTCCAGTTACCCCAATTTGTTTCAGCCCCGGAATTTCACTGGCTTTGAGATAAGGCACAACCAAAACGGTCGCGGGAGGCAAAGCCTGGGTATCTTTCATCGCCTTGAGAATGCGCAACTCGCCTACAGCGGTGCCAGGACACACCGGCAAACCCGTTAACTGGGGGCTGGAGAATGTCGTTGGCTCGGCGACGGTGGCTGTCCCGAATAGGGCTGGTGGGTCGGCGGTGGGGGCGTCGGGTGCTGGGGGAATCAGGGGACGACTGTGGAGCAGCC
>CAZFWL010000430.1:0-3882 GCA_964522775.1 uncultured Halomicronema sp. | reverse complement strand
ATTATTGGCACCTGTGGATCTGTTTGCTGTACTACTCAAAGCGGTAATCTTTGGCGCGATGACGGCACTGGCTGGGTGTACTTGGGGTTTAACGACTACCTGTAGCAAAGGGCTAGGTCGCTCCACGACTTCTGCCGTAGTGACGACTTGGGTCAGTCTCTTTGTGGTCGACTTCTTCATCACTCTCATCCTTTTCCATGGCATCGCAGTGATGTACTAGCTTGCTTCCAGTGTCGCGCTTGTAAAGCTCTGTTGCTTGAGTGCTCACAGGCCATAGGAGAGATTAACTGGCTTTTGGCGATTTCGAATAGCTGTGCTCGTGGCTAAAACACAAATTGAATCCTGACTGTCCAGTCAGACTCAGTATGCTCAATCCAAATGGTTTGGATAAATTCGCGCAGATACACGCGACGCTCTGATTCTGAGAGATCCTGCCAAAATTCAGGAGACCCTAGCGTCTGTGCAATTTCGCTCAGGTTTTCAGGCGGTAGTTGCGATCGCTGTTGTTCTAGCTCAGCCAGTTCTCCCCGCAGAGTATAGCGGCGCAGCTCAGCGCTAGTTTGGTCTAAAACGCCCTGCTGTTGTAAGTCGGCTACTTGGGCTAATAGGTCGGTTTTGGCGGCAATTTGAGCGGCAATCCCGGTTTTGATGGCGCTTACGGGGGGAGCCTGAAGATGCGCGACCGCTTTAGGGAAATCGTTCCCGATGGCGGTAATTGTCTCTGACAGAACGCTATCGTATGCGATCGCTCGACAAGGTTTTGGCCGCTGGCACTGAATTGGTCGTAGATAGAGATATTCTTGCTTTTGCCGTGGCCGGGTTACCCGTGATACCCGGAGTTTGCTTTGACATTCGGCGCATTGCACCAGTCCCGCAAGCGATCGCTCGGCACTGACGGTTTTGGGAGGGAGCTTGCGATTTCGCCGCAACAGGCGATCTACCTGAGCCGCCTCATCGCGAGCAATAATCGGGGTGTGGGTATCGCGAATGACCTGTCCATCTTTATATTCCGAATCGCCTCGGTAAATCGGATGCTGGAGCCATCGCTGAGCCGTGGAGGGGGCAATTTTTTTGCCGTATTTCTTTTCTAAGAACCGAGCCGCCCCACGAATTGAGCCGTACAAAATGAAGTGCTCAAAAAAAGCCTTTACCGCGGGCGCTGTTGCCTTATCAAGGGCATATCGATAGCGTCCCCGACGGTATCCATAGGGGGCGCGCCCCGGCGGCGGCAAGAGATTAATTCGGTTACGGGCATGTCCCGCCTCAAGCTGTTGACCGCGATGCTGCTGAGCTACTATCTCGGCCAGTTGCAGTAAGATTTCGGGTGCTAATTCTGAATGGTTGGGGCTCGATGTCTGATAACTGCCGTCAACCGTCGTGACTGAAATGCCCTGGATTTCTAAGGTTTGCAGTACCGCAAATACGGATGTTGGCGAACTGCCCAGGTCTCCCACTTGCTGAATGAGTACCTGCTCTGGCGACTCGTGACGACAATCATCTACCAGTCGTTGTAGTTCTGGTCGCGGATCTTGGATGTGACAGTGATCGATATACACGCGATCGGCAGTTGCCCCAAATGCTTGGCGGCTCTGGGCTAAAGACTGATATGGCGGAATGCAGGTGTAAGCAAAGGTGCTCATGTGGCAGGAAATTGGCGATCGCCCCCTCTTAGCTTGCCAGCCAGTCGCCATCATCTGGCCCAGCCTTAATGACAGATTTAGGATAGGGAGTATTCCTCACCTGATTGAGCATCCCGTTCTGCCGTCGGCCCATTATCTTAAAGAAAGGACGCAGTTTCACCGGATAGATATGACTGAAGCAGCAAAACGCATTTGCATTTTAGGGGGCGGGTTTGGCGGCCTTTACACTGCCCTGCGCTTGAATTCTTTGCCGTGGAGCACCCAAGATCCGGTTGAAGTTGTCTTGATTGATCAGCGCGATCGCTTCCTTTTTGCGCCACTACTTTATGAATTGGTCACGGGCGAATTGGCCACCTGGGAAATTGCACCAGCCTATACTGAACTGCTGGCAGATACCCGCATTCGCTTCATCCAAACGACGGTTGAATCAGTCAATCAAAGCGACCAACAGGTATGCCTCGGCACGGGTGAAACCCTGGACTACGATCGCCTCGTGCTCGCCGTTGGGGGAGAAACGCCGATGGACATGGTACCTGGAGCTTCACAGTACGCACTGCCCTTTCGCACGGTGGAAGATGCCCAGCAGTTACAAGAACGTTTGCGCACGCTGGAGACTGCCGATGTGGAAAAGATTCGCGTGGCGGTTGTCGGCGGTGGTTATAGCGGAGTAGAACTTGCCTGCAAAGTAGCGGATCGGTTGGGCGATCGCGGTCGAGTCCGCTTAATCGAGCGAGCTGACGATATTTTGCAAACTTCGGCCGAGTTTAACCGTAAGGCAGCCCGTGAGGCCCTTTCCGAGCGCGGTATCTGGTTGGATTTAGAAACCAACGTGGACAATATCACGGCTGATTCCCTGACCCTGACTTACCGCGACCAATCGGATGAATTGCCTGTGGATATTGTGTTGTGGACCGTGGGCACTCGCGTGGTGCCCCTGCTGGAGACGATGGAGCTGCCCCGGAGCGATCGCCAGCAAATTCAAGTCGAGCCCACGTTACAAGTGGTGGATCATCCTGAAATTTATGCTTTGGGGGACCTGGCTGACTGTAAAGACGCCACGGGCCAGCAGGTACCCAATACCGCGCAATCGGCCTTGCAACAAGCCGACTACGTGGGTTGGAACCTTTGGGCCTCCCTGCGCGATCGCCCCCAGCTGCCCTTCCGCTATCAGCATCTGGGTGAAATGATGGCTCTGGGAGTCGAAAATGCGACGCTCACGGGCTTAGGGATTAAGCTAGACGGCCCGATGGCCCATGTAGCGCGGCGGCTGACCTACCTCTACCGGATGCCCACGCTGGATCATCAAATTCGCGTCGGACTGAACTGGATTCAGCAGCCTATTCGTGACTTGTTATCGGTATAGCGATTGCTATGGAACAGCCTAAAGTTATTTTCCTCGATGCCGTTGGGACGCTGTTTGGCGTGGATGGCAGTGTCGGTCAGGCCTATGCCACTATCGCCGAGCGCTTTAACGTTGAGGCCGACTCCGCTGCCCTGAATGATGCGTTTTTTAAGCAGTTTGGCGATGCTGAAGCCATGGCATTTCCGGACGTTGAGCCGACTCAAATTCCTGCATTGGAATATCAGTGGTGGCAAGCGATCGCGGAAAAGACGTTTGCCGATGTGGGTAAGTTAGACGCCTTTGAAGATTTCGACGCTTTCTTTACCGAGCTTTATGCCTACTTTGCTGGGGCCGAACCCTGGGTCGTCTATCCTGATGCTTATCATTCCCTAGAGCGCTGGAAAGCCAAGGGCATTGATCTGGGAGTCATTTCTAACTTTGACTCGCGCATTTTTACTGTGCTGGATTCTCTAGCGCTGGCGGACTTTTTCACCACAGTCACCATTTCCACCGAAGTGGGTGCGGCTAAACCTGATGCCAAGATTTTCGCCGCTGCTTTGAAAAAGCATAACTGTGATCCCGCTGATGCCTGGCACGTCGGCGATAGCTATGGGGATGACTTTGAAGGGGCGAAAGCAGCCGGACTGCGCGCGATCTGGCTCCAGCGTCCCGAAGAGACTATGGCAAAATATAGCGATCAGCCGCCACAGCTTTAGGAGCGAAAGATTTACCGCCGATAGGGCTCCAGATATTGCAGTAGGCCGCGCGCGATCGCTTGGGAAATGTTTTCTTGCCAAGCAGGGTCGCGGAGTTTGGAAGCGTCATTTGCACCGGTGACAAAGCCCAATTCCAATAGAGCGGCGGGCATGGCCGTGTTGCGTAGGACGTAAAAGCGGGCTT
>CAZFWL010000429.1:0-3883 GCA_964522775.1 uncultured Halomicronema sp. | reverse complement strand
TATTGAAGGAGTTGGCAAGGGTATCCAGTTCCAACAGCGAGCTGCTCGATACCTGCTGATCGAGGTCTCCCTGGGCCAATTGATCAGAGGCCTCAGAAATTTTCAGCAGGGGACGGGTAATCCAGCGGGAGGTGAAAATCCCCACCGCGATCGCGACGCCAAGCGCTATCAAGCACAGCAGAATCGTCGTGCGGGTATTCGCATAAATCTGCCGCATGAACGCAATTTCTGGCACGGTCGTGACCACCAACCAATCCAGCCCGTATCGATCCTGCCAGGGAAAAACTTGCACATATTTCCGGTCCCCATTCAGTGAAAAGGTCAGCTCTTGAGGTGTGGTGATTTGCTGAAGATCCGGCAATTCTTGCAATAAGTGTGCCGTCGTCGCTGAAATAACCGGGTCAGAGCTATCCACCGCTGCTAATCGACTCGCCTCTTCGTTTTGCACTTGAAACAGCGGCGTATCCGTCGAGCTGGCCACCAACAAGCCAGACGGTTCGATGATGAAGATGGTCGCTGTGGGCTCGACGTCTAGCGTGCTCAGAAACGTGCTGATTTGACTGAGAATCAAGTCAACGCCGATGACCCCCTTCACGGTTTGGCTAGAGCCATACACCGGATAACTAGAAGAAATCGAGAGCACTTCAGGCTCATCCACCCATTGATAAATTTCACTCCACAGAGCGGCCTCCCCGTCCGCCGCCGCTGCATACCAATCCTCCTCCCAGACAGGATCAGGGGCGTATTCCTTGGTCTCGGTCACCCGATTCCCTGCAGTATCTGTGGTGTACGAATAGAAATGAACCGTATCAGAGAGCGGTGTTTCATGAATTAGCAAGGTGCCATCATCCCATCGTTCTGCAGCAATGAAGCTGCCTTGGGCGCTGCCGTAATTGATGTAGCCGACATCAAACACTTCTAGCTGATGCCAAAAGTACCGACCGACTTCCTCAAAATTGTCTAAGTCAAGGATGCCGAGATCAATCGCATCCAGATTAATTTGATTAATCTGATGGGGAAGCGAGGTGTATTCGTCGAGATACTGCCCGACCTGGTCACTGATTTCCTCGACCAGTTTACTGGCCAAGCGTTGAATCGCCTGCTGTCCATTCCAGAAGGAGATGTAGCCAACAATGCCCACCGCCGCCACAATTTGTAGAACAAACGGAACAACCAGAGTGGTGCGGAGGGGAAACTTTTGAGAAGTGCGTTTTCCAGGATTGATCATTGCTCTTCTAACCTTCGCTAATGTCAAAGAGTCACCAATATCGTTGCCCTGTTCGCTAATTCCCTTCAAGTGAACCATGGAAAAATCGGACGCAAGGATTAACCCAATGTTTTTGACAGATTTGTAGCGGCCTCAGACAGCCATCGGTGGCAAGCAAAGACCCAAATGATCAGAACAGACAACTTCAGCTGTCAGAAACCTTCTGATGCCAATTTTTGCGATAAGTACAACTCAACCCTGGCGAGAAATGCAAGCGATAGAATCAAGCTTGTTTACATTACTCTGTGGTAAGCCGTGCCCAGATTCCTGAAGAATTTGCCTTTGCGAGGGCTATTGCTGATCGCGTTCGTCGGCCAACTGCTCGGCATTGTCGGTCTGGTTGGCTATCTTTCTCTGAACAATAGTCAAAGCACCGTGGAAACGTTAGCCGTACAGATTCGCCAAGAATTAACGGCGCGCATCGAGCGGGAATTGGCCAGCTACTTTGAGACGCCCCACGAGATCAATCGGCTCAATGCAGCGGCGTTTTCGCGGGGTGAGTTAGATATCGACAACGCTCAGTTTGGCGAAGCCCAGCTATATCAGCAGATGAAAATTTCACCGACGATCGCCTTTGCCTATTGTGGCAGTAGTCGTCAGGGGGAATTTTTTGGCGTCTTGCGATCGCCGCAAGATGGGTATTTGCAACTCTCCTATGGCAACGCTGCCAACGACTTTCTTCGGGACTATTACAGTTTGGACGTAGCTGGCAGACGCACCTTTCAACTAGAGCAAGCGACCAAACCCTATGATGCGCGGCAGCGTCCCTGGTACCGAGCAGCCATTAATACCCAAGGCCCCACTTGGACAGATGTATACATTGCCTTTACCACCGGACTCCCAAATATCACCGCAAGTCTGCCTGTTTACGATCGCACGGGTCGTCAACTGCTGGGCGTCTGCGCGACCGATGTCGTATTGCCAGAAGAGTTTCGCGACTTTCTCCGAGAATTGGAAATTGGGAATTCCGGCCAAGCCTTCGTGCTCGATCGCGAAGGTAACTTGATTGCCAATTCGGGTGACGAACCGCTGATGGTGGGAGAAGGCGACCAAGCGCGATCGCTGCAGGTATTAGAAAGCCAAGATCCTCTCGTCAAAGGGGCGGGTAGCTATCTGAAAAATACCTTTGGGAGCTTTGAGGGCATTCGTGACCCCCAACGCAGTGAGTTTTACCTCAGCGGCAAGCGACACTTTTTAGATGTCGTTCCGTTTCGGGACGGCTTTGGTCTCGACTGGCTGATTGTCGTCGCCGTACCCGAAGTCGATTTCATGGGCCAGATTTATGCCAATATGCGCACGACAATTTTGCTGGCGGCGGGCGGTCTGATTTTGGCCATTACGTTGGCAGTCTTGGCGGCACGGGCCCTGACCCGCCCGGTATTAGAGGTGTGTCACGCGGCTGAGGGCGTTGCTCAAGGCAATCTCAATCAGCGGGTGTCGGCCCCTCCCATCCGTGAAATGCGGCGGCTGGCGCGCACGTTTAACAGCATGGCCGACCAGCTCAAAGACTCATTCAACACCCTAGAGCAACGCAATGAAGCCCTCAGGCTGGCGGAAGAAAAGTACCGCAGTATTTACGAAAACGCCCTTGAGGGCATCTTCCAGTCGGACAGCGAGGGGCGATTTATCAGTGTCAATCCGGCGATGGCGCAGTTGTATGGCTACGCTTCTCCAGCGGACATGGTCGATCAAGTCACTGACATTGCCAAACAAATCTACGTCGATCCGAGCGATCGCCAACGGTTTACCGAGCTTTTGCAAGCCCAGGGGGCGGTTCAGGGGTTTGAATATCAGAGTTACCGCCAAGATGGAAAAATCATTTGGGTAGAAGAAAATACTCGGGCGGTGCGAGATAAAAACGGCGACGTCCTCTATTTCGAAGGCATCATCAAAGACGTTAGCGATCGCAAGCGCCGAGAAGCCGCCCTGCAACATCAGCTCCAAGCCCTGCGGATTGAGATTGATGAGAACAAGAAACAGCAGTATGTTGCTCAGCTTGAAGAAAGCGGCTACTTCGAAGAGATTGAAGCCGAGGTGACTCAAATCGACTTAGATAGCTTTTGGTCTTAGGACATGAGCATTGAACGGTTGCAATAGCCGCCTCGACTGTCCCCTGGCAATCATCTTGCTTGCACAAACCAGTTAGCTGTGTTCTGTCCGCATTCCTAAGCCCCGCGGCGGCCCTTTATACCAAATCCGGTTTACATATCCCCGATTTCTAAGGGCAAACGGCCGTTCGCCCCTACGAGATGCCTATTTGAATTCGTTTGTTTGAATTCGGATCCGGTGTGATGACGACTCTCTTTGCAGATTAAGCATCACGGATTGAGCGCATGTCTCTAGGCGATAGGTTGAGCGCTGTGATCAAAGAGAGCGTGCCGCCGACCATCCCCCAGATCAACCAAAAACCGAGGTCGGCCCCTTTGCGCTGCGCCACCTGGGCCGCCACCAACCCAATCAGGCAATGCAACAGCGTCATGACCACCACTGTGAGAGGAAAGCCGATCGCTGCTAGGTCAGGTAAATCAGTGAGATAGGATGATGGCATTAATTTTTCGAGCGTGAGCAGTTTGGCAATGAGAGATCCCCTTTGGCGCGTGAAGTCACTGCCTTGGA
>CAZFWL010000428.1:0-3890 GCA_964522775.1 uncultured Halomicronema sp. | reverse complement strand
TGCGTATCAAAACCGGGATGAGGTGGCGCTGATTCCCTTTCGCGGGGAACAGGCGGAAGTCTTGCTGCCACCCACGCGCTCGATCTCGATGGCGCGACGGCGGCTGGAACGAATGCCCTGCGGCGGCGGCTCACCTCTCGCCCATGGCTTGTCGCAGGCGGTGCGTATTGGCACAAATGCCCAGCAGTCCGGTGACATTGGCAATGTGGTGATTGTGGCAATTACCGATGGGCGAGGCAACATTCCCCTGGCACGATCGCTCGGTGAAACCATCGCCCCTGAGGAGAAGCCCGACATCAAGCAAGAACTGCTGGATATTGCAGGCCGGATTCGGGCGACAGGATTTCAGCTATTGGTCATTGATACAGAGCGCAAGTTTGTCTCCACGGGCTTTGGCAAAGAATTGGCTAAAACCGCCGGGGGCAAATACTATCAGCTGCCCAAAGCAACCGATCAGGCGATCGCCTCCATGGCTCGTAGCGCGATCGCTGATATCAAGTCCTAGCGGTTGTGCCATCGACATTGACGAAGCTGCCATTGTTTTGACAGGGACAGCTATCCATCGCGGCAAGCTTGCTGCTTTCAGGATAAGTCGTCTAGATCACCAGATTTCTTCACCAACTTGTGAAGAAGTTGCTGAATCGACTTCTGAACTGGGGAAAGCTATGGTTGGTTGCCTTTTTCCGCTTGTCAGTCAAGCTTTTGCCAATCAATATGAAGCCCAGCAGCATTCATCACTCCACTGAGAGAGCCTTGGCCGCGATCGTCTTGACCGATGCGGTGAGCTTTAGTGCGCGCATGTCGGTCGATGAGGAGGGGACGTTGGCCTTAATCCAGCGTGACCTTGACCTGATTGCCGAGCAGTGTGAATGCTTCGGTGGCAAGGTTCTGAAATCGACGGGGGATGGCCTCCTGATGTCGTTTTACAGTGCGGTGCAGGCGGTTTTGTGTAGTCAAGAAATGCAAAAACAACTGACCAAACGCTCAGAGGGGCTACCACCGGAAGAATATTTGCAGCACCGCATTGGTATCCATCTGGGCGATGTGCTCTTCAGCCAGGGTGATGTCCTCGGTAACGGTGTGAATATTGCTGCGCGCTTGCAAACTAAATCTACCGCAGGGGGTATCTGCATTTCCCAGACCGTCTACGATGTGGTGAAAGCCCGATTAGATATCAATGCCAGTTTTTTGGGGCCGCTCAAACTCAAAAATATTCAAGAGCCGGTGACGGCATACCAAATTCCGCCCTACGGTCAATCGGCCACGATGGTGGTCGCCCACCCATCCTCAGAGCCCGATTCGAGTGCGGAAACGACCTTTGAAGCCGCCATAGCATCGCTGCAGCAAAATCCACAATATCGGCGCATTCAAAAACTTGTGTTTGGCACTTATCAAGGCGTTTGGGAAAACGACCCCAAGGTATTGGCCCAGTTTGACCTTCAGATGATGCTGGCGAAACTACAGCAGCGTTACCACACGTTGATTGCTTTGGAGAAAGCCTTCCAAACGATGGCGGCGCGGCTCAATCATCAGGATATTTATCTGGCGATCGCGGACACGATTTTGACCGTATTGGAACCCACCTACGATCAGCCTGACGCTACCGAAATTGCGGCCTCTGGTTTACGAGATCAGTGCCAAGAGACTTATGAGCAGGCCGCCCAAGGTCTGATGCAGCACAGCGATCGTCAGCGGATCAAAAAGCTGTTGTATGCCGTCCTACATTCCACCTGGGAAAATGACTCCGCCGTACTGGCGCTGCATACCATTGCCGAATTAGTGGCCGAAGTCCATAAAGTGGCGCCCACCGAAAGCGATCTCAGCTACCATCTGGAGCGGATTATCAAGCGGCTCAACCGCAAAGCCCGTTATACGCAACTGGCTCTCGTCATCTCAGAGGCGTTGCACCCCATTTATAGGGCGACAGCCTCCGCGATGGTTTCGGAGACGGCCTTAGGCCCTCCGGCTCTCGCTGGTGACGATGAAGCTACAGCATTACGCACCGATACGGCTCTGATGCCTAGCGATGACGGTATGACTTCGTTTACAAACTGGGTCAGCTTAGAGGCCTCGGGCGAGCAAACCTGTGCTCAAATCAAGGCGTCATCATCGACACTGGATGCGCCGATCACCGCTGAGAATACGGTGGCAGTGCGATCTCGCGATCGCAGAAATTTTTATAACCTGCGTCTCGAAATCATGCGCTACACCAATCCGCTGCGGGCCAAAATCCTTTTGCTCTCAACGGTGAGGAGTCCGTTTACGGCGAGTCGGCAAGACTGGGTGCTGCTGAAATCCCGATCTTTAGATGATCTGCTGCACGAGACCTTTGACTATTGCCAGACGTTCTCAGATTTAGAAAGCAAGCTGACTATCATGTGCCACTGTGTTGATGATGTCGGCGAAAATGTCCAAACGGCCGGAGCGATTTTGCAAGCGATGAAGCCGTTTTATCCGTGAAGTCGTTTGGCCTCCTTACTCATCGATTGACTGCGTCGCTTCGCTCTTCGGCTCTGCATGCTCTGCTGCCATAGTGCCCCTCGCCCATGACCCCACAAGAACTTCTCAAACGCTATGCCGCAGGTAAAACCAACTTCAAGGGCTTTTCCCTCAACGGAATTAATCTCGCCGCTGCTGATTTAATTGGTGCAAATCTGCAATTAGCCGATTTAGAAAATGCTGATCTCACCTTTGCATTCCTGACGCGTGCCAATCTACAGCAGACAAACTTAGCGCGAGCTCGCCTATCGGGGGCCAATCTCAATCAGGCCAATCTCAGTAAAGCCAACCTCAGCGATGCCAATTTACATGGCGTGAGTTTGCAGAGTGCTGACTTGCGAAGTGCCCAGCTCATGCTGGCAGATTTGATGGATACCAACCTGATCGAAGCGGACTTGCGCAATGCCGATTTAAGCGGTGCCAACCTGACTGGAGCCTGTTTGCGGGGGGCCAACTTACGGCAAGAAGACCGTAAATATGTCGCGAATCTACGGGGGGCCAACTTGCATCAGGCTGATCTCGAAGGGGCTAATTTGCGGGGGGCGGATTTGGCCTACGTCGATTTGAGTGGAGCCAACCTGGCGAATGTGACCTTACAGAATGCCGATTTGCACGGTGCCAATTTGTCGAAGGCGTACCTCAAAGAGGCGAACCTGAGTGATGCGACTCTCGCCGGAGCGAACCTAGCCGAAGCCGACCTGACCAACGCTTCTGTCAATCGGGCGGACTTATCTGAGGCGACGCTTACCAAGGCCACACTATCTGACAGTCGCTTAGCGGATGCAGTTTTGCGGCAAGCCAATTTGCAAGATGCAGTGCTGACGCGCAGCAATTTGAATCTGACGGACTTGAGTCGGGCCGATTTGAGTCGCGCCCAGCTACAATCGGCCACGTTGATCGAGGCCTATTTGGGCCGCACCAACTTAACTGGCGCTGATCTGAGTGACGCGATTCTCACCCGAGCGGAGATCAGCAGTGCGATGCTAATGGATGCCATTTTGACAGGTACGACCATGCCCGATGATCGTATTCATGCCTAATATTGCACCCTTGAACGCTGAGGATAAGCAATGGATAAACGGACATTTTTTGACCGTTGGGCACCAATTTACGACGTGTTGCTGCCGTCAGTGTTTTATCAGGCGGTACATGTACGTCTATTAGAGTTTGTGGACCTGCCGGAACCCGCCCATGTATTAGATGTTGGTTGCGGTACCGGCAAATTATTGCGCCGCCTCGCGCAGCGATCGCCCACCCTATCCGGCGTGGGACTCGATTTGTCGCCAGGAATGTTGGCCCAGGCTCGAAAACAGATACCCGTTGGCGATCGCCTTCAATTCGTCGAAGGGAACGTGACCGATGCGATGTTTGCGGAGCAGACGTTTGATGCG
>CAZFWL010000427.1:0-3893 GCA_964522775.1 uncultured Halomicronema sp. | reverse complement strand
CATTGAGAAAACTACTGATTGGGGAAATCAGTTGGCAAAGACTGGCGCGATCAGTCTTATTCGTTTACACCGTTTTCGCGCTGTATGTCTTTTTTCGCGCTGATAGCATGATCTTTTTGCCCCAGCCTGCTAGCTATCAAGACACTGAGGCAGTTCTCAAGGTCCCCGTCACCCCGACCGAACAGATTTCTGCAACCTTCTTGCCCAATTCTGAAGCGGCATACACGTTGCTCTACATTCACGGCAATGCCGAAGATTTAGGCGATATTCGTCCCGTACTAGATCGCTTCCATAGCTGGGGATTTAGCGTTTTTGCCTATGACTACCGGGGCTATGGCACCAGCGATGGCAAGCCCACCGAAAAGAATGCTTATCAAGACGCGGAAGCCGCTTATTCATACCTCACCCAGCAGCTCAACATCCCGCCTGAAGAGATTATTGTGTACGGTCGCTCCGTGGGCGGCGGCTCCGCAACGGAACTCGCCACTCGATATCCTGTTGCTGGTTTGGCCTTAGAGAGTACTTTTACATCCGTGTTTCGAGTCGTGGTTCCGCTTCCCTTACTCCCCTTCGACAAGTTTTCTAACCTCGACAAGGTGCGACAGGTTCGTTGTCCCGTGCTGGTCATGCATGGCCAAGCGGATCAAACGATTCCACCGGAACACGGTCAAACCCTGTATGACGCCGCGCCGGAGCCAAAGAGGTCTCTCTGGGTTGCCGCCGCCGGACATAATGATTTCACCTGGGTGGCAGGAGAACAACATCGACAAGCGCTCCTGGATTTCCAGCAACTGGTTGAATCACAGCGACCCAATTAAGTCGCAGCAGCCAGAGGGGGCACAGGATAACAATTCCCGGCGCCCCTTCATTTGGTATCGATTTCAGGAGTCCAGTATTGACAGCTATTCACATTCGCAAAGCAGAGCCGCGTGATGCAGGGGCGATCGCAGCTTTCAACCAGGCCATGGCCCAAGAGACCGAAGGCAAAGCCCTGATGCCTGAGGTCATCATCGCTGGCGTGAATGCCCTCCTGAAAAATCCGGCTTGGGGATTTTACCTTGTGGCCGAAATAGACTCGAAAACCGTTGCTTCGCTCATGGTCACAATGGAGTGGAGCGACTGGCGCAACGGCTTGTTTTGGTGGATACAGAGTGTGTATGTGACACCGGCGTATCGTCGCCAGGGCATTTATCGGCAGATGTACGCCTTTGTCCAAGATTTGGCGGAGCAAGAGCCCAACGTATGCGGATTTCGGCTGTATGTTGAACGCGACAACACCCGCGCCCAGAGCACCTACGCGGCTCTCGGCATGGAAGAGAGTCCTTACCGGATCTTTGAGGAGTTGAAGCCGACTGTAAAGTACACGCAGGCGTCAAACTAGCCCCTGAGAAAGCGTTAGCGGTGCCCTCTATTCCTGCATGCCAGCGTACAGTAGCCGGGCAAATAACCGGGCACCATCATCGTGCTTGAGTTCTTCGTAGGAGGGCGGTTGGCGCACCCCAATCGCGCGCAGGTCGCTCAGCAACTCGGGATGAAACTGGCAGGTAAAGGAGCGGCGCACTTCTTTCGTTTCAAAGTCGCGATAGTTGATGCAAGTGGCGGAGCATTCGGTCACAATCTGCCCCTCTTCCGCCGTCGAACAGAGAATTTCCACTGCATCCGGTAGTTTGATCAGCCAAGCGAGGTGACTGCTGGCAACAATGTGACGGCAGGGCACCAGCGCATTGTGCAATAGCTGATACGCCCAGTTGGCAAACAAAATGGCTTCTTCATTCACTTCATCGGAATGAAACATCGAAATGTTCAGCTCATGCTCGTACTGAATCGTGGTGTCAATGACGCCTTCGTGCTCGTCTGCCGCCACCTCATGGGAGAGCACCAAGTCTTCAGGAATGCCGCGATCGTCTAATTCCGGCGATTGGTACGGAATGAGCTGGCGATCGCCCACTTCCTTGGTTTCATTCGGCCCCACGGCAAATTCCGGATGGTGCCAACCGACCGCAATCACCTGACCATCGCCCTTAGTCACCTTCAGCGTTTCGCCCACTGATTGAATGCGGCGGCAGACCCGCTGCAGGGCAGACAGCACCCGACCCTTCGAATCGGCAACTAGACTTTCAGTGCTCAAAACTTGGGCCACGGCTTTTTGCAGCAGCGTAATGTGGGCGTGGGCCGCTAGTTGATGGCCCAGACAGATGAATAACGCCGAGGCGCTGGTGGGCGATCGCGACAGCAAAATCTGCTCCACCAGTTCGACCATTTCTTGATGCGTGCAGTTCGCACCGGCAAAGGTGGCTGGATCCCGAACAGAAGAATCCCCCCCTTCGACCACAACAGCCACGCCCGCACTCAGGATCGGAACCAACTGTTCAGGGTTCAAGTTACCGGAATCCCACAGGGGAAACACAATGGAGTCGCAGTCAGCAATCTTTTGGGCAATGTAAGCGACATTGACGGACGCGCGCACGGGCTCGCCCAGCGGGTTGTGGCCCACATGCTCCCACGGTTCAATAATGGCAATTGAGTTGCGATACAGCCGAGGATTCAGCATCAGCTTTTCCAGCGCAGCTTGAGAATCGATGACCTTTTCTAAGGGCTGACCTTGCCCCCACGCAAAGGTGGCATTCTCTTCCAGCAGAGAGCATTCGGCTAAAGGATTGGGAGAATTGCGATCGGCTAAAAATCGACCGAGCAGAACATGAATCGATTCGGCACCGGAGCCGGATGTGGAGAGATACCCGGACTGCGATCTCCAGTCGGCCAGCGGAGCTTCTGAGGGGGGCGGAGCCGAAGACGGTTGATCGGTGAAAGTCATGGCAGAGGCTCTAAAAAGTGGATTAATACCGATTGCAAGACCCAGTGCAGATGCCGCCTTGCTAAAAGCTTTGCGGCAGTTATACCATCCTGTTTCATCTGCAATCAAGCGATTCCTGACCCGCCGCGATCGCTTTCTAATGACCACATTGCTCGGCCGAAATCTCCTGTGCAGAAACCGATTGCGCTGAGGTTATTCCGGCACGATTTCCAAACCCGTTGAACTCGTTTGATTGAGGTGCTGATCAAAAGCTGTTTTCAGTCTGCTCCGCAGCAATCTAGGTACATTCAAATGTTTACCGGGTTTAACTCGAGTCATCGTGCGAATGACGAGATTATTCGCATCAAAACTTTCGAGTCCTTCAATATTGGTCGGTTCCAATACATCTAAACAGTCAACTTTCAGCTGCTCACCGACTCTTTCAATAAGCTGATAAACCTGTTCTAATTCAATACCTGCCGGTACCGGAACATCGACTTTAGCATAGGCGTAATGCTTGGAATAATTAACGATTGAGCCAATGTCACCGTTACGGATAATTTGTAACTGTCCGTCAGGATGACGTAGATGCGTGGTGCGGAGTTCGATCGCTTCCACTTCTCCCTCAATCATGCGCTCTTCTTCTTTACCCGCCTCAATGTAATCACCCACTAGATAGTAGTTCTCGAACAGAATAAAGAAGCCGCAGACGATATCGTTAATCAGATTTTGAGCTCCAAAGCCGACAGCCAAACCGACAATGCCAGCTCCGGCCAAAATTGGGGCGGGATTGATTCCCACGAGATTGAGAACGATCACGCCACCGACAAAATAGGTGGTGTATTTCAAAATACTCTTGAACAGGGGAATAATCGTGAGGCGACGCTGTCGTTGGATATCGGTGAGGCGATCGGTTTTAAGAACTAAATCTTCGAGAATAATATTGGCAACTTCGATAATGACGCCACAGATAAAGTAAAGGCCAATAATTTGAACAATTTCATCGGCGTAGCTGGTAATCCAAGCGATCGAGTCAATATCCTGAATGACTAATGCAGCGATGATGACGTAGAAAATGTATTCCAGCGCCTTTTTTAGA
>CAZFWL010000426.1:0-3895 GCA_964522775.1 uncultured Halomicronema sp. | reverse complement strand
AATAGCAGTTGCCGAAGACGACGTATTCGGTGGAGCAGCGGCGTTGGGCGGAGCATTGGGCACCGTCGCCAAAGGCGGTACTGAAATGGCTGGGGCTGGGGTGCTGTCCGCTTCAGCCAAAGATGGGACCGAAACCGTCGATGACGGTCCCGCCATAAAGGGATCGAGGGGGAGTTCCGACGGTGGCTGGTCGCTCAGGTCGTCATTGATGGCACCTGCCAAGACCGCTGCATCCGTACTTGCATTCGCCAGCGGATCGGGGCCGGTTGGCAGCGATTGTACTGCTCCTGTCGTTGCCGACGTGGCAATCTCCGGCAGAGAAGGGGCAGCATGAACGGCGGCAGCTGATGAGTCGGGAGCCGGTGCCACCGGAATCGCGACCGCATCGGCTTCTTCTTCAGCCGTGATCGCCAGGTCTTCTTCCGACGACTCATCATCGGGCGTAGGTGCGTTCACTGCCGGTGTCATCGCCTCGGGCGCATCAGCAATCGCTCCGGGCTCCGGGGTCTCCGCGATCTCAGGTACAGGTTCTTCCATCACAGCCGCTGAGGACGGAGATGCAGGAGATGAGTCTGCGACCGAAAAGTCGGTGGGTGTATCGGAGGCGACGGGAGCAGTCGCTGGGGCATCTTGCAACAGCGGTTGTAGCACCCATTCCGTACGGCCATTGCCCAGGTCAGTTGCCATCAACTCCGCGTGGCGCGGATCAAGGCGGGTGTTGGGGGCGAGCTCCATGACAAGGCGAGAGCCGCCCGCGACTTCCGTCAGCCGAATGTTATTCACGGCCCCGCCATATTGCTCAGCGGCAGAGACGGCGCCCAAGGTAGTGTTAGGAATCTCTAGAATGATGCGGGCGGGCTCGGCCAGCAAGAAGAAATCAGGCGTAATGCCACTGGGTAATGTCACACTGACTGCTTGGCTGGTCGGATCAAATGCCCAGTCATTGAGAACGACTGCCCTAGCGGGGGCCACCATCGCGACCGGACTTACGAGCCCCGCGATCGCGGTAGCCGATAAAGCCCAAGCGCCAAATCTAGATTTAGGATTTTGTCGGTTCCGGGGTGTCATGCTTTTTTCCCCACAGTTTCCCTTCCCCACAAGGATATGCGGATTTTCCACAAATGCAAGTCTAATTTTGAATCACGCTAGATATAGTTGTCACCCAGAAAAATGTGTGCCCAAAATTAGCGCGGCGACTACTCACAACGCTCACCGATATCGATACGCCATTCAGAACTATCGGCGCTGACGTTTCGCCGTGGGCAAAAGTTCCTGTTTGCCTGAATCATTGCTAGTTAATGGATGCGCAAAGTCAAGGATGAGCGATCGCGGCTAGCTTCATTCCAGCAACACAGCATTAATGAAATTCTGCCAGGTTTCATTGGGCTGCCAAATCTTGGCTAAATCCGCCGCTGCCGCTTCGCGAGGTACCCCTCGCAAGCAGCGATACACATACACAAAAGCCGACACCCGCATATTCAATGCGCAGTGGACAAATACTTTTTGATCAGCCGCTGCCGCCAGCGCAGATGCAAATTGTTGAAAGTCTCGTAAGGTGGGATATTCCCAATCTACGGGAATCGGATAGTACGTCATCCCCTGCGCTTCAACAACGGCACGTTCATCTGGCAGCGCATTGGTCGAGGTGGGCAACGCCAGGTTAATCACAGTCGTAAAGCCAGCTTGAGCAATTTCGCCAAACTGTTCGGCAGTGGGTTGCCCAGCGGTAGCCAACTGCGCTGAAATCGGTAAATAGCTATGAATATCCGTCAGCATGAGGTCTACTCCATGACCGTCAATATGTCGCCCACCGCGAGAGACGCTAGGGTAGCATCAGGGACCAGCCGGGTATTGACCGCTAGTCGGTAAAAGTGGTTGAACCGCGATCGCGCCACCGTTGCGGGCAGAGTTGCGGCCCGTTGCGCGTTAAAAACCTTCTGAAAACTTTGAGTTGCATCACCCGTTTGCGAATCTCGTGTAGGCACGACACAACGTTGGCAAGGGTTGATGCCCAAAAAATTGACCGCGCCAATCTGAAACGGCACCGGCTCACCTGACTCAGAAAACAGCTGATCTTCCCAAAAGGCGGGCACACCATCAATCTCTAAGTTCGAACGAAACCGTCGTCGCGCTTCCTCCAAACTCAAACCGTACCAATCTGCTACCGTTTGCAGCGTCGCTGTACTGATCACCGTTGGCCCTGGCGAATCAGTATCATCCGGAAAGCCCATCGCATCGTTGTGTTGCAAGGTTACCGGCTGCCCAAAGTAGTCGCTACACCACTGTTCAAAATCGGTGGTTTGCTCGGTGAGATGAAACGTACTGAATGATGCAGCCTCATCCACCCCCACCGAAATCTGACTCAGGTCATCAGAGAAACGCGATCGCACCCGATGAATGCTGACAAAGCGTTTGCCGTTGACAAACTTGCCTGAGGCATCCACTAAAGCAAACGCGCGATCGCCCTGCAAAGCACCACTTCGAAGCACCGTTGCCGTTTTGAGGGCCACGCCGTCGAACGACTTAATCGGATAAATATCAATTCGGGCAAGATGAGGAGCCACCGCTGTACCTTCCCTTTGAATTATCTCGGCTCACCGTTGCGAGAGAAGGTCAACCGATTCAGTAACAATGATCACCAACATAAATTAGCGATATAGGTCTCGAAGTTCAGTGTAAGAAGTCTGTCAAGCAAGCGTTCATAACCTAGTAAGCATGGCACCGTGAGCATACGATTTTGGTGCAGGGCAGCGATAGATCTACCAAGACAAAACGCACCTTCACTAGGTATTTTCTATGAAAACCTTAGCAAAATTTTCCGGTCTACTTTGCACGACTGTCGCGATTTGCTCCATGGCTTCCGCCGCTTCCGCAGGTAACCTCGTCAAGAACGGTGGTTTCGAAAACCCTAATCTCGATCAAGGTACTTGGCGCTGGTATAACGAACAAACCAATGATGATGTTGAGGGATGGGATCCCCTCAATAGTGCTAGTACGATTGAAATCCGTCACGATGTTGCTGGTACTGCATATGAAGGCAATCAGTTTGCCGAAATTGATAGCCATCGCTACTCAGCCCAGCAAGGTGAATCTATGGGCTTCTTCCAAGACATCATGACGCAGGTCGACAAGAAGTATAAGCTATCTTTTGCGTTCGGGCCGCGCGAGCAAAGCCGAGTCGATGGCGATAATTTGTTCAAGGTCACCTTTGGCGACATGTGGGAATTGGATGCTGGTAACAGCACTGATGGTTGGAAATTATTTAGCGAAACCATCACCGCGACTTCTGATACGACTCGCCTACAGTTTGAATTGATGGGCAAGTACGATACCCTTGGTGCCAACATTGATGCTGTTCATGTCACAGCTGTGCCCGAGCCTCTTTCCCTGCTTGGCTTAGCCGCTATTGGCACAATCGGTGCAGCGGGGGCAGTTCGCAAGCGCCAAGCAGTTACCAGCTAAGCTTAATTCCTGAAAAACGCCGCATTTTGTATAAAGCATGAGGAACAGGTACCACACTGGCTCCCCATGCTTTTCTCAATTTTGGTCAATTTGCCTCGGCCTTCACCGCCCCTAAAGCACCGGAATAAACCAGTCCTCGGCGGGTATCCAGCGTCAAAATGGTGCCGTCGCGAATGACTTCCGTCGCCCCCTTCACCCCAACAATGACCGGAATGCCCAAGCGCAATCCTAGGACTGCTGCATGCCCTGCGGGATCGGCATCTTCGGTGACGATGCCACCAGCCTGTCGAATCGCTTCCACAAAATCAGCGCTGGTGTGGCGCACCACCAAAATTTCCCCTGGGTTGAAGTCGGTGACATCCACGCCCGATTGGGCCACGCGCGCGCACCCGAATATCGCGCTGATCAAATACTGGGGCAAGCGCGACACCGA
>CAZFWL010000425.1:0-3899 GCA_964522775.1 uncultured Halomicronema sp. | reverse complement strand
AGCCGTGGAGGGCGGCTTCTTGGCAGGCGATGGCAGGAAGATGCAAAATCGCCGCGATCGCATCCAACCCTGCGGACATGAGACGATCTCGCTCATTCGGTTGGGGACAAAAGGCAAACAAATCCCACCACATGTAGCAAATAGTATTGAGCGGTGCGCCCGTTTCACTCAGGTGCCCAAGATGATCGGTGCAGCGCACCGCAAAGAGCTGACTAAACAGGGTTTCTAACGCGGCGATACAGCGCAGACGATCGCCCAGCGGCACTGACTCTGCAACTAGCGCTGCCCCATAATCAGCATCACTGGCAATATCCCATAGTCCTTGGGCGATTTCGCGATCGCTGTAGTCTGCTAGCGATGCCACCGGATGTTCGAACAGTCGTGTCAGGTACTCCACCACTACTGCCTCTGGGGCATCCCAGCATTCGTCGCTTTGCCACTGATTACCCACTGACCAGCCAGACGCATCGGCAGGCCAGCAAAAGACGAATAGTATCCAGTCTTCAAAGGAGAGGTCGGTAATCCGATTGTCCATGACCAGCCAAGAGCCATCAGGTATGTTGAGCGTGCCCGCCATCACCGCAGCAGTCAACAAGGGCGACCCCACATCTAACCGCCATTGCCTGGAGCTAACCCTTTTGCCAGAATAGCGGCAGACTTTGGCGGAGGCCCCGTGACTCAGGAAGATCTACTGCAAATTATCAAAGAAGCCACCTGCACAGGTGCAACTACACTCGATTTATCAGAAAGCAACTTGACAGAATTGCCGCCTGAGATTGCTCAGTTAGTGCATTTAGAAACGCTGATTTTAAGCAAATTAGACCAAGAGTATGCTGTGCACGGTAGCAACCAATTGCGTGAGCTACCCCCTGAAATCGGCCAGCTTACCAACCTCCGAGAGCTTTACCTCCGCGCGGATAAACTGAGTGCAGTCCCCGCCGAAATTAGTCAGCTTACCAACCTCCAAGTGCTTTATCTCGGGGGCAATCAACTGAGTACAGTCCCCCCCGAGATCGGCCAACTTGCTAACCTCCGAGAGCTTTACCTCCGCGGCAACCAATTGCTTGAGCTTCCCTCTGAAATTGGCCAGCTCACTAATCTTCAATTATTTTACCTTTGCGCGGATCAACTAACTGCTCTGCCCAGCAAAATCGGCCAACTTGCAAACCTGCGAGGGATTCAATTTCATGTGAGACAACTAGGTGAGTTGCCTGCCGAAATTGGCCAACTTGCCGACCTCCAATCGCTGGACCTTCGCCAGAGTCGACTAAGTGCACTGCCGCCTGAAATTGGCCAACTTGCAAACCTTCAAACACTTGAACTCCGCCTGAATCGGCTTAGTACCCTACCGGCCGAAATCGGCCAGCTTACCAACCTTCAACAGCTTTACCTCGGCTGCAATCAGCTAAACGCACTGCCGCCCGAAATTGGTCAGCTCACTAATCTCCAAGTGCTAGGCCTCAGCGAGAACGAATTAACGACACTACCCGGTGGAATTGGTCAGCTTGCCAATCTCCAATCACTTAGCCTCAGCAATAACCAACTGTGTGTACTCCCTCCCGAAATTAGCCAACTTGCTAACCTCCAATCGCTTCATTTAGACTCAAATCAACTACGTTCCCTACCTGCCGGAATTGGTCTGCTTGCCAATCTCCAATCACTTAGCCTCAGCGATAACCAGCTGCATGTACTCCCTCCCGAAATCGGCCAACTTGTCGTTCTTGAATCGCTTAAACTCAGCTCAAATCAGTTGCGTACATTACCTGCTGAAATCGGCCAACTTACCAACATCCAATCTCTTAGTCTCAATGAGAATCAGCTAAGTGGACTGCCCGCCGAAATTGGCCAGCTCGCCAGCCTCCAATCGCTTGACCTCAGCATGAATCAATTACGTTCACTGCCCGCTGAAATCGGCCAACTTGCCAACCTCCAATCGCTCGACCTCAGCAGAAATCAATTACGTGTACTGCCCGCCGAAATTGGTCAGCTCGCCAATCTCATATCGCTTAGCCTTCGCGTAAATCAACTAACCGCATTACCTGCTGAAATCGGCCAGCTGACCAATCTCAAATGGCTGAACCTCCGCGCCAACCAATTGTGTACGCTGCCTGTCGAAATTGGTCAGCTCGCCAATCTCATATCGCTCAATCTCTGTGCGAATCAGTTCAGTACACTGCCCGATGTCTTAAAAAAACTTTCTCTCAAAAGTATCGATCTGAGTCGCAACTCCCTACCGATTCCTCCAGAAATTCTGGGTCCTGACTATCGCTCGCTTAGTGCCGAAGGCTTGGAAAAAGTTTTCGAGTTTTATGAGCGTCAACAATCAGAAACTGGACAGCTATAATTAGTCAAATTTTCACTGCGGGGCAGGGGAAGTCGACAAAATCTCCCTAGTGAAAATTTCATACAGTGTCTCCGCATAACGGCTTTACCTTACGCCTAGTGATGCTGCTGGGCACTAGGCGCTGATAGTCATCGACTACCCAATATGTTGTTCGTTAGCGCTGTTGCCTCTGCCCCTGTGCATTGACTTGGACGGCATAGCGAAGATCCTTGCAATTGATGGCACGCCGCCGAAAAACTGCGCCACCCACAGCAATCAATGTCAGAATGGACGGCAGTTTTACAAATCGCGAATGTGATGCAGGCACCGTCCGCCCAGCGTTTAATGTTAGTCCTTCAGTCTGACCCGGCTCTCGTCAGCGTTATTCAGGACGCGATCGCCGATGAAGAATGGCCCCCTCAACTGATGGCGATCGCCGATCTGCAAACCGCTCTAGATTTTTTGCATCGCCAGGGTGCGTACACCACCGCCCAGCGCCCCCACCTGATTTTGCTCGATCTTGAACTGGGCGAAAAGAATGAGGGTCGTCAACTACTCACCAGCATCAAAAGCGACGCCCAGCTGCGGCGCATTCCCATCATTGTGCTGGCCCAGTCCGATTGCCCGGACGAAATTTTCAACGTTTATGCGGCCCAGGGCAACTGCTACGTGGTGCGCTCCGGCGATCGCGATCAGCTGATTCAGATCATGCGTCGCATTGAAGAATTTTGGCTCAATATTGTCACCCTGCCCCAGGAGTAAGTGCTCTCATCAACGCATCATCGTGCAACGATCTGTCAAGACTGCTAAATCTTGTCGGCGTTCACCAAAGCAATTGACTCGTTTTAATACGGCAATAAGTCGGTTTGTTGCAGTAAAAAACGCTTTATTTCATCTTTTTTAAACCTTCGAGTTTGTTTAACAATTCCCACCGGGAAAATCGAAACCACTGCTCTATCTTCGGAGTGATGCGTGCTGTGTCTCCACACAACAATTCACAGTGCAAAGTTGCTTTCAACAGTGTTTTTCAGCGGAGAGAGTGGATATGAACAGCCCGGCCCTACAGTTATCCGATCGCAGCCTTAATCGCCTCAAGCAGCCAGCCATCAATACCCTGACGCAGGTGCAGCCCCACGGGGTCATATTGGTGCTCAAAGAACCCGAAATGACGGTGCTGCAAGTGAGTCGTAACGTCTCTAAACTTTTTGGGCGATCGGCGGAAGACCTGCTGGGTCAGCCGTTGGAAAACATTTTGGATGCTTATCAAGCCGATCGCTTTTTACGGGCGTTGGCGGCTGACGACCTGGATTTAACCAACCCCACCAAGGTTTGGGTACGGCGCTCAGGGGACGATTATGGTGTATTTGATGCGATTGTTCATCGCAGTGCCGATGGCTTTTTAGTGCTGGAATTAGAACCGGCATTATTACAAGAAAACATTCCTTTTTTGGGCTTTTATCACCTGGCAAAAGTTTCGATCAACCAGCTGTCCACCGGGGCGAGCCTGGAGCAGTTTTTTCAAATGATTGTGGGCGAAGTACGTAAAGTGACCGGCTTCGATCGCGTCATGCTGTAT
>CAZFWL010000424.1:0-3901 GCA_964522775.1 uncultured Halomicronema sp. | reverse complement strand
TGGGTAGCCAGCGCCTTGGCGAGCGTCTAGCAGCCATTGACCGCGATACCGTCATTGCGCTGCTGGCCCAGCGGCCCGACATGACTCGCGAAGATGCTGCCGCCGCCGTTGATCAGGTATTGGCCGTGCGGGACGAGATGCTGGCTCAGTTGCAGCGGGTGCAAAATCAGATTAAGTCCATCATCAACCGTCTACTGGCACGGGTACGGGCTTATCTGAATTCTCTAGAGCGTCCAGAGCTGAACTACGAAGGCATTCGACAGGATGTGCGGACTCTGTTTGATGATCCGCAGACCGGATTTGAGGCCCTGAAGCAGCGGCTGTCGCGGTGCGATCGCAATACGCTGATTGCCCTAGTCAGCTCCCATGAAGCGATTTCTGAAGCTGATGCCGAACGCGTCATCGGTCAGATCGAATCGGCCCGTGATAGCGCTCTACAAAAAGCAGAGCGCTTAGAGCAGGAAGTCGAAAACCGGGTGTCGACGCTGAAGCAGGAAGCACAACATCAAGTCGATGAAGCCCGCAAAGCCGCTGCAGCTGCGGCCTGGTGGATTTTCTCAACCGCCACGATTTCAGCCATTGTGTCAGCGATCGCGGGCAGTCTCGCCGTCGCTAGCTAACGTCAGCTTTCAAACCCCAAATCCAGCAAAAGCAGTTGCTTCGGCAACTGCTTTTTTTGTGCTAATGACACCAAAGTGCCATTAGCTTTCTTGCAACGCCACATGACAACGCCCTTCTCTAAACGATTAGGGGCACAGGCGTCAGGCCGTGACGGAGGTGGCGCTGCTGATAGAGCCATGCAGATTGGGTAATCCCTAGCCGCCCGAAGGCGGTCGCTAAAGCTTTGAAAGGCTGATACGTAAGCGGCGAGGCCGTGATGAGGGCAATTTTCTCCCATTCTTCGAGCTGAAGTTTCTGGACGGCGGTAATTTCGGGCTGACGCTCGGCTTGAACGGCTGCCAACTTCTGGTCGAGCATGGCCGCATCGCTACCGTTGTGCCACCAGGGAACAAGATGATTAGCGATCGCGATCACATCGCGAAAGGCCATATTGATGCCCTGCGCCCGATTGGGGGCCATCGGGTGGGCCGCATCGCCCATGAGTAATAGCCCCGGTTCAGACCACTGAGGTGCGCAGCCCACAATCACATCGAGAAATATCGGACCCACTAATTCCGAACGATGCTGCTGAAAGTGGGGGACCAACTCGGCGGGCAGGGCAGGAATAAATTCGGCAATCCAATCGAGATCGCTCAGTCGGCGTCCTTCCCCCTTTTCGACAATCCAGCCAATTTGCAAGCGCCCATCCCAGGAAGGATAAAACGCAAACTGTCGTTGTCGTTGCAGGCAAACCGTGAAGGCGGTTTCGCAAAGCAAGTCAGCAGGAGCAGGTAGCTTAAACCACAACACATCAAACTGGGTCGCAGCTTTTTCGAGGGTTAAGCCTGCGAGCTTACGCAGTCGGGAATAGCGGCCATCGGCAGCAATGACCAGGTCGCCTGTGAACGCTTGGGACTGGCCATTCTGAGTGGCGGTAACACCCACAATGCGTCCATTCTGCCGCAACAGATTTTGGACCTGCCAACCAGAGAAAAACTGAAAGTTTGGGAAGTCTTGAGCCCGTGCCGCGATCGCTGCCAGCAAAGGCGATTGATGAATGATATGGGTGGTGGGCGAGCCCTGCGGCGACCAAGGTTCCACAACCCGCATCCGCCGTTGACCCTCAATCACAAAGTCCCAAGCGTCGAGCTTGCGGGTCGGAGTCTGGTTCAAGCAATCGTCCAAGCCCATGTCAATGAGGGCCTGTACCCCAGCTGGCATCAGCCCTTCGCCCCGAAAGATTCGGTCAAACTGAGGCTCTTGCTCAATTAGCGTGACGGCAATGCCACGGGTCGCTAACAGATATACTAAGGCGACGCCAGCGGGACCGGCCCCAACAACAACAATTCTCTGGCCCATAGGACTTTCCGGTGAGGCGTTTCTTCTCTGTGATAACGCTATCGCTTGATGGTTAGCATGGCGATGGGCATATTTAGCAGCGGTAGAGGAATAGCGGCAACCCTAAACGATTTGGCCTCAGGCGTAAATGCTCGGTAGTAGGCCTGGCGTTTGCGCATCGCCAATCACGAGTTCGCGCATATGCTCAAATGCCCATAGATAAAGCGGGTTTGTTGTCTGGGTCGCCAATTGATGTAACTGGCTAATTTGGTCGAGGTAGGTAGCGGCAGCTTCGCCATGGTCCTGAAACCAAGTACTCATCGGATGTTCCCATTGGGCCAAAAAAGCCGCTAGCAGAGCGCGATCGCTAGCACTGATATGGCCTGACTGGGCCGCCACATAGAGCTGTTGGTCGCTGGGCGGCTGGACAGTCTTGAGGGCAACAGGTCGAATCGTCGTCCAAGTATCGGTCCATAAAGGAACGGCCATCGCTAGTGTGAATCGACGCGCTGTTCCCAGGGGCAGATTGGCCAATGTGGCCTGTCCATGGCTTTGTAAAAAGGCGTGTAAGTCAGTCAAACACGGCTGCACAACCTCCCGTTCAACAACGTTGCCTAGGCGCAATCCAGCTTCGCTGTAATCGGCAGACTGCTGATCGGTGCCATCAACCGCTGCCAACGCCACATGCTTGTAAGCCGCATACAGGTCCTTTTGGCTCTGGGTTTGGAGGCAGTACCACACCTTATCGCCCACCGCGTCGCGCACTTCTCGCTTAATCGCTTTCGGATCAAGGGTGGGGGTGGGGCGATGCATCGTTTGCTTCAGAGTCTCAATGTGCGCCTCTTGGTGTTGAATAGCGGTTTCTTGCGCTTTGACTTCGGCCTGCAAGGTTTGCAACTGCTGTTCCTGCGCCTCCGAGGCTCCACCTCGAACCTGCAGTAGTTCAATCTGTCGGGTCAACGTGGCGATGTGCTGATCTTTATCGGCCAACAGCTCGTCCTTTTCTAACAGCAAGCGAGTTTGTTGCCGAATTTCCAGAGCGTCTAGTCCCGCTCGCAGCAGGTTGAAATAATGGGGCTCGCTGAGATTGACGGGCTGCGCCGCGGCCCCTGGGATGCAGAGATAACCCTGACGATCAGGCAGCGACACCGCAAAAACCTGCCCCTCTGGGTTTTGAATTTCTACCTGGCGCGACTGGTCCACTTGTAAGATGCGTACCTGATAGCGTCGATGACTGAAATAGAATTCTGCCTGGCTGGTGGCCTGAGCTCCAGGCTTTATGGATGAGTGAGCAGTCTCAGCAGCGCTGTCGGGCTCGGCAAGCTGTTGCTGAGTAAGAATACCAGCAGTGTCTGACGATTCTGAAGCCGGTTTCAGCGTTAGTTCGGCTGCTGTCAGCGGCAATTTGGGAGGCTGGTTGCCATTAGTCTGACCATTGGACTTAGCAGCAGTGAATTGTGAGACTGGTTGAGTAACCGTCATCGGCGAGGTCGGAGGCCTGACGCCGACTAATTCGAGCTGCAAGGTGGTGTTGCCCTGCCACTCATTAAGCTTAAGTTTGTAGGCGATGTCTAACCGTTCGGGTAGGGGGCAGTAGGTGCCCCAGCGCCAGGCGATCGCCGCTAACCGATTATTCGCATCATCCGCCACTGTCAATTTGAGATGGGCTTTGGTTTGGCCGATCGCTCGCTGCTCCACAACCCGGACATTCGGGGTCCAAAATACTGGATCGGGATTGCCAATGCCACAAGGATGCAACTGATCAAGTTGCTCATGCAGAGCAAAGGTCAATTGGTCAAAGGCAGCACGGACATCCACTGTCACCAAAGGTTTCAAATGTTCCAGCTGCAGGGTTTGATTGGCAAACTTCACCAACCGTGACTTGACCTGTCGTAAATGTTTCGCCCAAAAAGAAAAGCCGCCCGCTGCCTTATGCCCCCCAAACTTGATCATCAGGTCGTGA
>CAZFWL010000423.1:0-3910 GCA_964522775.1 uncultured Halomicronema sp. | reverse complement strand
TGCCGTTTTGGACATTAGCCAAAGCGACCCGATACGTAATCTCTGGTTGCTTCATTCTGGGGATTCTTGAAAATGTTTTCAGTGGCGTCGTACTCGACCAAATAACCAACCTTGCTACCTGAGTCAGTTGCTTCAGCGTTGTAGAAAGCCGTTTTGTCAGACACCCGAGTCGCCTGCTGCATGTTGTGAGTCACAATCACGATGGTGTATTTTTCTTTGAGCTGGTGCATCAACTCTTCAATCTTGAGAGTGGAGATAGGGTCAAGCGCTGAGCAGGGCTCATCCATCAAAATTACTTCAGGCGCGATCGCGATCGCGCGGGCAATGCAAAGGCGCTGCTGCTGACCACCGGAGATGGACAGGCCGCTTTCTTTGAGCTTGTCCTTCACTTCATCCCACAGGGCCGCACCCCGTAGTGACCGTTCTACCAACTCATCCATGTCGCCCTGGTAGCCATTAATGCGAGCCCCAAAAGCAATGTTGTCGTAAATGGACTTGGGGAAGGGGTTGGGCTTCTGGAATACCATGCCCACCCGGCGGCGCAACTCAGTTGGGTCCACCCCTTTGCTGTAAATATCTTGGCCGTGAAAGGTAATGCGCCCGTCGATGTGAGCGCCCTGAATTAAATCGTTGAGGCGATTGAAGCACCGTAACACCGTACTCTTACCACAGCCTGATGGCCCAATAAAAGCAGTGATTTTATTGACGGGGATCTCCAAATTAACGCTACGTACTGCTTTGAAGGCACCGTAGTAATAGTCGGTGTTTTCGACCCGAAATATACTTTGCTGCTCAGTAGCAGCAGTGGCAAAAGATTGTTCAGATTGCATGGGAATCACTCTCTTAACACAATGAGTCTTAAAGCGGTAGCGTTAACGGGAACTTTGGAAGCGATTACGGATGAAAATGGCGGTGGAATTCATCACCAGCAGCAGGATCATTAGCACGATAATGGCTGAAGCAGCGATCGCATGAAACTCTTCTTGCGGCCGACTGACCCAGTTAAAGATCTGAATCGGCAATGCGGTAAAAGCCGGTTCCTGCAAGCCTTCAATCGTAAGTGTAGGCGCAAAGGGGACGAACGCTGCGGCCCCGACTGCAATGATGGGGGCTGTTTCACCGATGGCCCGTGATAAGGCCAAAATCGTCCCGGTCATAATGCCAGGAATTGCTTGCGGTAGCACATGGGTGCGCACCGTCTGCCAGCGCGTCGCGCCCAACGCCATACCCGCCTGTCGAATACTGTCCGGTACTGACTTCAGCGCTTCGCGAGTCGCCACAATAATCACTGGCAAAATTAGCAAAGCTAAGGTCAATCCCCCAGACAAAATACTCCGTCCACCCGTAGCAAATATAAACAGACGGGCGAATACAAACAAGCCTAACAGGCCATAAATAATGGAAGGCACTGCCGCTAGATTACTGATGTTGATTTCAACAATCTGAGCGAATTTATTGTTCTGAGCAAACTCTTGCAAGAAGATTCCAGTGCCAATGCCAATCGGAATCGAGACTGCCGCCGTGATGATGAGCAAGATAATTGAGCCCAAAAAGGCGGGCCAGATACCGGCCCGCTCAGGCCTCCGAGAGGGTGGCGACGTCAGGAAATCAAAGCTGAGAGTTGGCAGGCCTTGCACCAAAATACCGATAATCAGTACCGCCAAAACGATCAGCCCAGAAAAGGTCGCAATCCAGGCGATAGTTTGGAAAATTCGATCAATTTTGTAGCGCTTTTGCAGTTGCGGCTTGTAATCACTGCCGCCAGAAATCGCTGAATCCCGAGGGGAAGCCATTACTCGTATTTCTCCTGATACTTACGCACAAACCAATAGCTAATAAGGTTCAACACCAGGGTGATTACGAATAAGGTCATCCCCACCGCAAATAGTGTTTTGAACGCTAGGGAGCCGTAGGGGGCATCACCTTTGGTTACCTGCACAATAAATGCTGTCATCGTCTGAATGGAAACCCTGGGATCAAGCGTCAATGTTGGGCTTTGCCCCGCCGCCAAGGTCACAATCATGGTTTCGCCCACGGCTCTCGATACACCCAAAATAATTGCAGACACAATCCCTGAGAGTGCTGATGGGAGTACAACGCCAAGAATCGTTTCTCGCTTGGTTGTGCCCAAGGCGTAAGACCCTTGTCTCAAGCTATCCGGCACTGCGAAAATAGCGTCTTCACTGAGGGAGGCGATTGTCGGCAAAATGGCAAATCCGAGTACAACTCCGGCGCTCAGCGCATTAAAAACCTGCATGCCAGGGATAAAAGACCGCAGAACTGGCGTGACTAGCAACAGGGCAAAGTAACCAAAGACAACGGTTGGTACTCCAGCCAATACCTCTAGCGCGGGCTTCAGAAAAGCTCTTGCCCTTCTAGGCGCATATTCACTTAGACAAACAGCGGATAGCAACCCCAGGGGGATCGCAATCAATAGACCCGTGACTGAGGTTAAAAACGTTCCACAAAGCAGAACAATAATGCCAAATTCCGGATCGGCAAATAGAGGTGTCCAACGAGTCGCCGTAAAAAACTCGACGGGAGAAACCTCTAGGAAAAACTCGATAGTTTCAAAAATGAGTGTAAAGACGATGCCGAAAGTGGTGAACACCGACACCATGGCAAACGCGCCAAACAAAATCACCACAGCTTTCTGCGACATCTTGCTGGCGGCACGATTGGGCTTCCAGAGGTCGCTCTGGTTACCCCCTGCATCAGGGAAAACACTTTGAGTCATGGCAACTCTTTGAATATGGGTCTTAGCGAGGATAAGTACGCAGCTGCCTTAAGCAAGATCAACTGAAGCATTAATGCTTAACAGGCAGCAAGCTTTGAACGGCTGAGCTGTTCAAGATTCGGTTGAAAGGTGGGGAGAAAACTGTGCTGGAATTTCCCCACCCTATCAATAAATCTCAGCGAATGAGATTACTCAGCAGTCGATTTAACTTCGCCACCTTTAACCAGTGCCATGGACTCTTCGTACAATTCACCGGACAGAGGCACGTAGCCAGTGTCAGCAACGAACTGCTCATTGGCTGGATCTAAGTAGAAATCGATGAATGCCTGGACAGCAGGATCCTCTGCATATGCAGCTGCATTGACGTAGATGAAGAGAGGGCGCGAGAAGGGGGTGTATTCACCGGCCAGAACAGTTTCTGGGCTGGGTGCAACACAATTGCCAGTGCCATCATCGATCGCGACAGACTGCATCCGGTCTTGGTTCTCGAAGTAGTAAGCAAAACCGAAGTAAGCCAACGCATTCGCGTCACCTTCAACACCTTGTACCAAGACGTTGTCGTCTTCACTGGAGGTGTAGTCGCCACGGCTAGCACCTTCTTCGCCGTTCACCACTTCGGTGAAGTAGTCAAAGGTACCGGAGTCCGTACCGGGGCCGTAGAGCAACAACTCAGCGTCCGGGAAGCTCGGATCAACCTGATTCCAGTTAGTGATGGTACCTTCAGCTTCAGGGCTCCAGATGGTGCTGAGCTGATCGATGGTCATGCAGGCCGCTGCCCAATCGTTGTCGTTGTTTACCACGACGGTCAAGGCATCAGTAGCTACTGGCACCTCAATCATTTCGATACCGTTTTCAGCACAGTTGTCGATCTCTTCTTGCTTCACACCGCGAGAAGCGTTGGAAACCTGAGTCTCACCGTTGCAGAACTTCTCAAAGCCACCACCAGTACCCGAAGCACCAACTGTGATGCGAACACCCGGATTCGCAATTTGGAACTCTTCTGCCATGGCTTCAGAAACCGGGAAAACGGTACTGGAACCATCAACGGTGATTGAGCCTTCTAACTCAGAACCGCCGTCGGTAGCTGCAACTTCTTCACCACCTTCTTCAGTAGTCGTGTCAGCAGTGTCTGTCGGAGCACCACAAGCCACGACGCTACCCAACAGAGCAGCC
>CAZFWL010000422.1:0-3915 GCA_964522775.1 uncultured Halomicronema sp. | reverse complement strand
GGCCCGCTGACCGATGTCGCAGTCATCGATATCGATGCCGATAACTTGCCCACTGTGCCACTGAGTGATTCGACTCAGTTGCAACCTGGAGAATGGGCGATCGCGATCGGCAATCCTCTAGGCCTCGATAACACCGTTACGGTCGGCATCGTAAGTGCTACAGGCCGTACCAGCGGACAAATTGGCGTCGCTGACAAACGCGTTGACTTCATCCAGACAGATGCTGCCATCAACCCCGGCAACTCTGGTGGTCCCTTGCTTAACGAGCGCGGTGAAGTCATTGGCATGAATACCGCCATCATTCAAAATGCCCAGGGCATCGGTTTTGCCATTCCCATCAACGATGTGGGACGCATTGCGGAACAACTGGTGACCGATGGCGAAGTGGCACACCCTTATGTGGGCATCCGCATGGTCGCCCTCACAGAGCAGAATAAGGAAGCGATCGCTGCCCAGACTGGTCTAGATGTAGAAAACGAAGAGGGCATCTTGATTGTTGATGTCGTCAACAATTCCCCTGCGGCCCGCGCTGGCCTCCAGCAAGGAGATGTTCTCGTCTCAGTTAGCGGCGAGCCCGTAGCCGAAGCTGCCGAAGTGCAGGATCGGGTAGAAGCAGTTGGCGTCGGCCAAAACCTCACCCTCCAAGTGCGCCGTAACGGCCGCGTCGAAACCCTGACGCTACAGCCAGAAGCATTACCCAACGGCTAATTGCCAACCCGGCTTTCAGTGTTACTCACACCACCTTGGGAGTGTCAGCAGCGGCACTCCCTTTTTTGCATTAAGCCGTCAACATCTCGTTGCCTCAACCGGTCATTGGGCCATTTGCTTAACGCACTGCAGCAAACTATGGTCGCTGCGCTTTTAGTTCAGGCATACTGTTTAATATAAGTGTACTGATATGTTGACAATCAGCCCCCAGACTCCCGTCATGGATGGGAACGAGATATCGCCATGTTGGATTTAATGAAGCTGGCTCAGCAAATGCAGGGTATTAGTCAGCATCTCAAAGATGAAGCTGAAGCCGCTGGCAGACGCGTCACGATCGCTAGCAAACTGATGATGCGAGCCCAGGCTCACCAAGACGAACTAGTAGATTTGTGGGAAACTTGGCGCGATCGCATTCCCTTTGCCATGGCCTGCCCGGTGGAACCATTGGATACCTGTCTCCCCATCCAAGCGGCACCAGAAGCGCATACGGTCCTCGCCACCGACGGCTCGCAAATTTCCCCGAGCCACCACGAAATTGCCTACTGCTACTTACTCAACGTTGGGCGCATTATTCTGCACTACGGCCAGAGTCGCTTTCCCTTGCTAGATAGCCTGCCTGAAGTGGTCTATCGGCCCGAAGACCTCTACGTTTCTCGCCAGTGGGGCATCAGCACTGAAGAGTGGATGGGCCATCGCCGCACAGTTGCGGAAGCCGAAACTTTGGCTAATTTAGCGGCGGGACTGCAAGTTGACCAAGCGGAAGACAACCAGCCTCCGACCTTAGCCCTGACGGATGGATCACTCATTTACTGGTTTTTAGAAGAGTTGCCTCGCGAAGCTCGCGATCGCATTTTGCCCCCCATTCTCACCGCCTGGGACCGCTTACAAACAGCACGGATTCCTTTAGTGGGTTACGTCAGCGCCTCTCGCAGCGGTGAAGCACTCAACTTTTTGCGGCTGCAGAGTTGTCTCTTTGAGACCCCCGACTGTTTGACACACTGTGTCGAAGACCGCGATCGCGCCCCTTGCCAGGTATTTGCACCATTGCGAGATGTCGCCCTCGGGGCCACCCAGCTCGAACCTGGCCAGCGGGGACCACTCTGGCGCAGTTCTGTCAGTATTTTGGACGACTATGGCCCGCACCATATTTACTTCTGCTACCTGCATGTAGGGGCTGAGGTGGCACGGATCGAAATGCCCGAGTGGGTAGCGTTGAGTGCGCCGCTGCGCGACAGTGCGTTGGAAATGGTGGTTACCCAGGTGCAAAAGGGGTATGGCTATCCCATTGCCTTAGCCGAAGCGCATAATCAAGCCGTTGTGCGGGGCGGCGATCGCACCCGCTTTTTTGCCCTGCTGGAACGTGAAATGATTCGCGCTGGTTTGCAAAACGTGACGACCTCATTCAAAGAAGCCCGCAAACGGGGCAGCATTGCTTAGTCAACAGTTTGCTGCCGTTCGGGAGCAACGCACTGGATCGCGCTTCAAATACGGGACATGGCTTAAGGTACCGTGACTCGACGTCGGCCATGGGTAAAGGGACTGGAAGCTTCTTCGAGCGATCGCGTCCGATATACCGACTCAAATACGTTGAACTGATGCACGATTTCGCTATCAATATCGAGCGCAGTGAGCCAACCACTGCGGGGATGATATGCACCAGTGTCAATATCCAGCCAACCCGGTCCTTGCACAATTTGCCCAGGTTCAATATCAGGGAAGGTAAAGGTAATGGTATGCCCAGTAATAATGAGCTTGTCTTGAAAATAAGGATTCGGCGCACTGTGAAAGGTATCGCGAATCCAACAAAACTCGTTCACTGTTTGCTCGTCAACCGCCAGAGTGGGATCTAAGCCCGCATGCACCAACCAAACATCCCCCAAGTCTAGGTGCAGCGGTAACGTCCGAAACCATTCCATATGCTCTGACAACAACTCCACATCGCTGTCGTAACTAGCCAGAGTTGACTGGCCGCCACTGTAGAGCCAGGCTTGCAGTGTCTGAGTCGCTTCCTGAGTTTTAGCAAATGCATCTAGTAGCAGCTGTTCGTGATTGCCTAAGACGCAGATAAACCCCTGCTCACGAATGTAGCTGACGACCCTTGCACTCTGCGGCCCCCGATCAATCAGATCACCTACACAGTAAATTTTATCCGCTTCGGTGGGATTGACCTTATCGAGCAAATGCCTCAGGCCCACGTAGTGACCATGAATATCGCCAATGAAAATACGTCGAGACATAGGTAAGCAACGGCAACAGACGACTAGGAACAGTAGACGGTAGGTAGATGTGAAGCGAACGGTCTAATCAAAGCGATGAGGCTTCATTTAAGCTAACAGACTTGAAGAGCCAGGATCCGTAAATATTCTTAGAAGCTCCGACAAAGAACTGTGTACAAAAACTAGCTAGCTTCATGATTTTCAACTAGCTCCGGCGATCGCGTTGGATGTCATAAATAGCCTTTTCCACACACCAACGTTTAGAACGCTCCGGATGGTTAAAGGCATTCTGCTCAATCAACCGCTCTGAAACGCGACGATCTTTGGTTAAGCGGTCAAGTCGCCGCATGAGCTTATCCGGTACGGTCGCACCCCGAGTACGGATTCTGCCACTGCGAGATGGCACCAGCTGCCGACCAGCAGGTTTTCGCCGATTTAACCACCAGATTGCCGCCCCTAAGACGGCGATCGCTAGCAACACTTCAAGCATCGCAATTCATTAGTTGATGAAGAACACCCAGTCAGCCCCTTCAATTCATGTACCTGCGTCATACCTTATTGTTCCCGCTGAGTCTGAGAGGACGACGTAGTTTCGTCATGAATGGTGGGAACATCCCTTTGGTCGCTTTGCATCACCTCTTCCAGCGAAGTGCGACCCACTTGCCACAGCCCTGGCGGCACAGGATCATAGCCCCCCTCATGAAAAGGATGACAACGCGAAATCCGGCGGAGCGCTAGCCAAGCGCCGCGTCCTGCCCCATATTGCTGTATAGCCTCTAGCGCGTATTGCGAGCACGTAGGCGTATACCGGCAAGTGGGCGGAAATAGCGGTGATATAAAGCGTCGATAACCTTGAATGCACCACAACAGCAACGTTTTCATGGCTGGGCAAATGACTGGTATTGCTGATCCTAGCTTGTTGCCGTGACTGCGGACTGACGGGTGCAGGGTGTAATCCGCCCTTCAGAACTGTTAAGGTGCTGGCAGTAGC
>CAZFWL010000421.1:0-3921 GCA_964522775.1 uncultured Halomicronema sp. | reverse complement strand
ATGCTGCGCCGCGCTGCCGACATCATGGAATCGCGGCGCGCTGAACTCAATGCTTGGATCGTGCTGGAGGTGGGCAAACCCCTGGGTCAGGCTGATCCAGAAGTATCGGAAGCGATCGACTTTTGCCGCTTCTATGCGGATGAAATGGAACGGCTGGACGCCGGTTACGACTACGACTATCCGGGCGAAACCAATCACTATCGCTACTTCCCGCGCGGTCTCACAGTTGTCATTTCACCGTGGAATTTCCCGATGGCGATTACCACGGGCATGACGGTGGCTTCCTTGGTCACGGGCAACTGTACCCTACTGAAGCCTGCTGAAAACTCCTCTGTGATTGCTGCCAAGATCGTCGAAATCCTCTACGAAGCAGGCGTTCCCCACGGGGCATTGCAGTTCCTACCCGCGATCGGCTCCACGGTAGGGGCGCATCTGGTGCAACATCCCGATGTACATATGATTGCCTTTACTGGGTCACGGGCCGTCGGCTGCGAAATCTATGCCAAAGCGGCTCAGTGGCAGCCGGGGCAGAAGCATCTCAAGCGCGTCGTGGCAGAGATGGGGGGCAAAAACGGCATCATTGTGGATGAAAGTGCCGACCTCGACCAGGCAGTACAGGGGGTCGTCTACTCCGCGTTTGGCTTTAGCGGGCAAAAGTGCTCGGCTTGCTCCCGCGTGATTGTCGTCGAGTCCATTTACGAAACCTTCTTGAAGCGGCTGATTGAAGCTACGCGATCGCTCAACGTCGGTGATGCCGCTGCCGCCAGCACTAAAGTCGGCCCCGTGATTGATGCGAAAGCCCAGGAAAAAATCCAAGGCTATATCGAAACGGGCAAGCAAGAAGCGACGTTGGCCCTATCCTTATCGGTTCCCGACCAAGGCTACTTTATTCCCCCCACGGTCTTCACAGACGTAGCCCCAGATGCCGTCATTGCCCAAGAGGAAATCTTTGGCCCGGTGCTCGCAGTCATTCAGGCCCCGGATTTTGACACCGCTTTAGACATTGCCAACAACACCGACTATGGCTTGACTGGTGGCCTTTATTCCCGCACACCGTCTCACATCGACCGGGTACAGACCGAGTTCGCCGTCGGCAATCTGTATATCAACCGCAGCATCACTGGCGCGATCGTCTCGCGGCATCCCTTCGGCGGCCTCAAAATGTCCGGTGTCGGTTCTAAAGCTGGTGGCCCGGACTATCTATTGCAGTTCCTCGAGCCGCGCCACGTGAGTGAAAATGTGCAGCGTCAAGGCTTTGCCCCCATCGCTGGCGTTGATGACTAAGCCAGCCTGCGAAAAGAGCGGGAGCGATCCGACTCTTTCCCTCTCTTTTCGCGCCACTAGTAGGCTCTATCAGTGACACAACGGAAGGGCCTCCCACATGGGTTTTGGCGAAAGCTTTGTGCTGATTCGCAGCTTAGAAAATCTCCGCACCCATACGGGCAAGAGTTGAGTTATCACGCCTAAGCTCATCCCGTGTGGGCACAAAGCTGACTGCCAATATTGCAAGACGAAACGATCTATCAAGCTTATAGCCCTGGCCTTCAGTGTTTTCAGTTCTGAATCTATGGCGACTTTTCCTTTTAGCAAAATTTAGATGCCAGGGCTCAAAAGCGAACAGGTCTCGGTGCGCTTTTCCATCAATCGCTAACTGCGTCCGAATTGTTTGTAATGGTATTCCCATCGAGTATGTAAAAAATCGCTGCAATACGGTTCAGTTCTCCGCCAGCCCGCCGATGTAGAGAATTGAGCCAAAAAGGCATCGAAAGCACGTGAAAGCATAGGAATAGCTTCCATTGAGCATTGAAAATCCAGGATTTATTCATCCAAAATATTTTTCCGACAAGGCAAAGTCAGCAAATAATCTCCATAGATATACATCAATAAATCCTGATTTTTATTTGGTCAGGTATATTAACTTCTAAGAAAAACCCTTATCAAATCCTGGCGGCTTTTGTAGTTTGATACTTAATTCGCGCTCGGCTACCAGTATTTCTCTGGTTAATTAATTCACTGACCAGATGATTGTTGGTCGAGAGAGAATATGTCTTTATGTCAATCTATGCCCATATGGGCTTCAATAGCCTGCGTTTCTCATGGGAATGCAGACCACTTTGTGATGACGAAAGCATATTTAAGCTTTCTTTTGGCTGCAATTTAATTGCATTGATAGTCGTAAGAAAGCGTCTTATCCACTCTGTATTTTGCATAAGAGAGAGGAGAGTCCCATGACCATAAGTCCCCCTGAACCGGGACAAAAAGTCAGGGTAATTGTCGATAATGATCCGGTGGAAACCTCATTTGAAAAGTGGGCCAAACCAGGACATTTTGACCGATCACTGGCACGTGGACCCAAAACCACCACCTGGATTTGGAATCTGCACGCTGATGCCCATGACTTTGATAGTCACACAAGTGACTTAGAAGATATTTCTCGTAAAATCTTCAGCGCCCACTTTGGCCATTTGGCGGTCATATTCATTTGGCTGAGTGGGATGTACTTTCACGGGGCCAAGTTCTCGAACTATGAGGCTTGGCTAACTAACCCTACCGGCATTAAACCCAGTGCCCAGGTGGTTTGGCCGATTTTTGGTCAAGAAATCCTGAATGCTGATGTCGGTGGCGGCTTTAACGGCATTCAAATCACCTCTGGTTTGTTCCAGATGTGGCGGGCGAATGGCATTACGAATAGCTTCCAGCTGTATTGCACAGCGATCGGAGCGTTGGTGATGGCAGGCTTGATGCTCTTTGCTGGCTGGTTCCACTACCACAAGAAAGCTCCCAAGCTGGAGTGGTTCCAAAATGTGGAATCAATGATGAATCACCACCTGGCCGGGCTGCTGGGACTGGGTTGTCTGGGCTATGCCGGACAGCAAATCCATGTCTCACTGCCGATTAATGCCTGTATGGATGCGATCGATGCAGGTAAACCGCTGACCATCGGCGGTCGAGTGATTGATTCTGTGGCGGCAATTCCCTTGCCCCATGAATGGATCCTCGATAAGAGCCTGATGGCTGACCTGTATCCCAGCTTTGCTCAAGGGTTAACGCCCTTCTTTACGCTCAACTGGAGTGCTTATACCGACTTTCTCACTTTTAAAGGGGGATTGAATCCGGTCACTGGCGGGTTGTGGTTGTCTGATACGGCCCACCACCACCTGGCTTTGGCCGTGTTATTCATCGTCGCTGGGCATTTCTATCGCACCAACTGGGGCATTGGCCACAGTTTCAAAGAGGTGCTCGAAGCGCATAAAGGTCCCTTTACTGGGGACGGCCACAAGGGCATGTATGAGATCTTCACGACCTCCTGGCATTGTCAGTTGGCGTGGAACCTCGCTTGGGTCGGTTCGTTATCGATCATCGTGGCTCAGCACATGTACTCGATGCCGCCCTATCCGTACATTGCAACGGACTACGCCACGCAGTTGGGTCTCTATACCCACCATATGTGGATTGGCGGCTTTTTGATTTGTGGAGCGGCGGCTCATGCAGCCATTTTCATGGTGCGAGACTATGACCCGGCAACCCATGTGAACAACAACCTTGATCGGGTGTTGCGCCATCGGGATGCCATCATTTCTCACCTGAACTGGGTCTGTATTTTCCTCGGCTTCCATAGCTTTGGCCTGTATATCCACAACGACACCATGCGGGCGTTGGGGCGGCCTCAAGATATGTTCTCCGATACGGGAATTAACTTGCAGCCGATTTTTGCTCAGTGGATTCAAGGCTTACATGCTGCCGCAGCGGGAAATACCGCACCGGGTGCCCTGGCTGGGGTGAGTCCGGTCTTTAACGGCGACGTGGTCGCGGTTGGGGGCAAGGTGGCGATGTCGGCGATTCCCCTGGGAACGGCTGACTTTATGGTGCACCACATTCACGCTTTCACCATCCATGTGACGGTGCTGATTCTCTTGAAAG
>CAZFWL010000420.1:0-3922 GCA_964522775.1 uncultured Halomicronema sp. | reverse complement strand
AGTCAGGATGTATGCCCGTTAGCCCTGCTCAAATTCGCGCCGTCTTGGCAGAGAAACGCGAAGCCCTTTCCGCCTTCGACCAGACGCTGGGCAGCGACTTGAAATGCTATCGCGCCGCTTGGAAAAGTTTGACCCAGGCATCCTTTGCCAACACAGCTAAGCGATTATCCAAGGCTGGGATTGGGGCGCACCTACTAGAAAATTTTGATGCCGTGGCTAAAGGGGTCATTGGGAATCCGCACCACTGGGCCAATCGGGAAGACAGTCTCGTGTGGGTGAAGGAGCGGTTGTCAGGTATCACGACCTTTGCAGTGGATGGCTCGCAGATTTTTCCCAGCAAAGATGTGTCGCTGCCCGTGGCGCTAATTCAGATTGGCTGGTTTGAAAATCCCCATACGCCAGATGGTCAATACACCAAAGACATCGCGCTAGATGTGCTCACCCCCGATGATCTGCGGGTCAATCATCAGGGCGAACCCGTCGATCGCCGCGTCAACATCCGGCGTTTTGAAATGGAAGTGGAGCGCTTGGTGGGCTATATGCAAACCTGTCAGTGTCCAGAACGGACGCTGGTGCTCTTCGATGGCTCGCTGGTGGTGACCTTTGCCGATGCCTTTGATCCCGAAAGCCAGGGCGCTTATGTTGATGCGATGGTCAAGTTGCTCACGACCAGTCAGCAATGCCGGGTACCGCTGGTGGGCTTTATCGATACGTCCTATGCTCGCGACCTCACGACGCTGTTGCAGCACTATGACCCGCAGGTGAAAGCCGTTGAGGCGATTCACGATGCCCAAGTGCTCAAGCAGTTCATGGACTGGGGCGATCGCACCCCGCTGCTACAGTGCGATCGCGAGGGCATTCTCGACAAATACGGTGACCAGCAAGATCAGGTAATTTTCACCTATTTACAGACCACTCGCGATCGTCCTCCGGCGCGGCTGGAAATGCCTCTGTGGCTATGGGAGTCAGATCTGGCGACAACTGTTATTGACTGGGTAAAAGCTGAAGTGATCGTGGGCAGTGGTTATCCCTACGCGATCGAAACCGCTGACCAAACGGCGGTGTTACAAGCCCCAGATCGCCAGTTGTTCTATCGCATCTTGCAAGACTGGGCTGATCGCGAGCAACTCAACGTGCAGTTTTCCCGAAAGCTGGTCAGCAAATTGCGGCGGCGTTAAATGGTTGCTCCCTCAACGGGGGCTAACATGCACCCGGCGATCCGCCAGGTGTCATCCGGCTGTTTTTCCATCTGATAGTAGGCAGTCACCCAGGTGCCCGTGGGACCAAGGACAGTAACCGCCTGTACAGGACGCCCTCGGATGAGCTCGATCGCACCGAAATCAACCGATTGCGGTCGATATACCGGCTCGTATAGGGTCTGCACCATGCCCATAAACTGCTCTGCCGTCTGAAATCGAGCCTGAATATCCGGGCTGGCAAGGCTAAAGGCGAGCTCCGCATCATCGGCTTGAAACGCGGCTATCTGTTGCTGAATGATATCGGCGATCGCGGCTTCATCAGCGGTGGTCAATGCTAGCGGTGCACTCGCGGCCGGTCCTGGCTTCGATGCTGGAAACACTGCGATCGTAGGAGGCGATTCTGGTGCGCGGGCGGCTTTTTGTCTTCCCCACCAGGCTAGCGGTAGCGTGATCGCGACCAGCAAACCGCTGAGTCCGTATATCCAACGTCGCTGCACGACCAAGCCTCAATAAAACGATAACTACAGCCTAGCGAGCTTGTAGATGGCCTGCTATATCACTGAACACATGGCGACGATGAGCCACCTGCAGCTTAGGCTGCGGTCGGCATTGCACCCGCGCTCAAAATTTCGGTGTAGAAGTCAACGAGTTGCTGCGTCGCCGCATTCCAGCCCCACTTTTCCGCTTCGATCCGAGCATTACGGCGCATCAGTTCCCGTTCAGCGCCACGCTCGAGCAAGCGCTGGGTAGCCGCGATCGCGCCTCCATCATCCTTCGGATCAAAGAGATAGCCATTCTCCCCGTTGGTGACGATATCAGGAATGCCCCCAGCGTTAGCGGCCACCACCGGACATCCCGCCGCCATGGCTTCTAACAGCACCAGCCCTAACGTTTCTGTCCGCGAAGGGAACACGAAGGCATCCGCAGAGGCGTAGGCCGAACCCAGTTCTTCACCTGCCAAATAGCCGACAAAATTCGTATTCGTTCCCGCAAAATGCTTTTCTAGATCCTCGCGATGAGGCCCATCACCGACGAGGGCCAACCGCGCATCGGGAATCGATTCGAGTACCGGCTTGATGCGATCGACCTCTTTTTCTGCTGAGAGACGCCCCACATATAGCAATAGGGGCGCGTCAGGATGACCTTGGGTGAGGCGATCGCGCATGTCGCGACTCGCTAACTCAGGGCGAAACAGTTCCGTATCGACCCCTCGCTGCCAGACCTGCACTCGCTCGACGCCGTGCTCGGTCAGCTCATCCTGCATTGCCGTCGAGGTGACTAAATTAATGCGCGCCTGATTGTGGACCGCTTTAATCAGCTCCCACATCACGCCTTCCAAGACACCCAAGCCGTAATGCTCCAGATACTTCGGCAGATGGGTGTGGTATGAGGCCATTAGGGGAATGTTCAGCGTTTTGGAGTAAAACAGCCCCGCCATCCCTAGTACCGCAGGATTCACAATATGAATGAGGTCGGGGGAAAAGGCTTCGATCGCCTCCCCAATGGACGGGCGCGGCAGGGCCAGCTTCAACTCGGGATAGAGGGGAAATGCCATCCCCGACACCCCATGAATTTGCGCCCCTTTGTACGACGTCAAGCCGCCCTCGGGACAAAACACCATCACGTCATGTCCTAATCGCTGTAAATGCTCCACCGTGTGCTTGAGGCGGGTCACAATACCGTCAACTTTGGGCAAAAAAGTTTCAGTAAATAGGGCAATACGCATGGGCTCGATACTCGAAGCTAGGACAACCAACGACAATAGCGACAGACAAAAAAGAGACTAGATCCCCAGTTTTCTAGACACCCGTAAAGGCCCTAAAATATCGGCAAATCTAATCTCCTTTTCAGTTAATGAAATCAGGTGAGTTCGCAGTCTAGCGACGCCACTTCACCTTCGGTAGGATTTGGCTCTTATCAACGCGACCCTTATACTTCGTGGCAAAGTTTAACAAAGAATCCAGTAGAGAATCAGATAGATAATGCGGCTCTAATCCCAGATCCAAAAGGCTGGTGTTCTTCGCGTTGAAGTAGTGATCTTCCGACTCGACCCGGGGGTTTTCCAGGTTCTTGACTTCGACTTTCACGCCCAGGGTGCCACCCGCCTGCTGCACCTGCTTAGCTAGGTCGTTGACGCTAAACATCTCGGTGAACTGGTTGAACACGCGGAATTCACCCGGGTCAGCCGGATTGTTCACAGCAATGTCGATACAGCGCACAGTGTCACGAATATCGAGGAAAGCACGGGTTTGGCTGCCGTTGCCATAGACCGTGAGAGGGTGACCCACTGCCGCTTGGATACAGAAGCGATTGAGGGCAGTACCAAAGACACCGTCGTAATCCAGACGGTTAATCAGCAACTCGTCCATGCCGGTCTCTTCGGTCAAGACACCGTAAACTACCCCTTGGTTCAGATCAGTGGCCCGCAGACCCCAGATTTTGCAGGCGAAGTGAATGTTGTGAGAATCGTGCACCTTCGACAGGTGGTAGAAAGAACCGGGCTGCTTAGGATACGGCAGGGTATCTTTGCGACCGTTGTGCTCGATGGTGATGTAGCCTTCCTCGATGTCGATGTTGGGCGTGCCGTATTCGCCCATAGTGCCCAGCTTGACCAAGTGGCAGTCGGGAAAATTGTCGCGCAGAGCGTACAACAGATTCAGGTTACTGATGACGTTGTTCGACTGAGTCAGGACGGCGTGCTCACGGTCAATCATTGAGAATGG
>CAZFWL010000419.1:0-3923 GCA_964522775.1 uncultured Halomicronema sp. | reverse complement strand
AGGCAGGAGCGTTTGGGCCAAACAGGGGGCGATAGCGATCGCAAATCTCAGTCAGGGTAATCTCAAAGTTTTGCATTCACACAATCTCAAAGACTGGAAGTAGTTTTTATGTTTAAGTAGATGACGATGGGCTCTATCTAATACCGAATCCCAAAATCAAGGCGCAATGATCAAAATTCAGCCATAGAAAACTGGATAGAGTTTTTCACATATCTATCCGGTATTGCTGGTTTATTTTGCTGATCTTAAATGTGCTCTGATTTCATCTTTTTGCTGGAGACTAACAAGATTCAGTCATCAAAGGTAAACGGCTTAGGAGATAGCAGATGCACTGATGCAGCCATATATTTAGTGTAGTTTTTTCAGATTTCAAGGAATCGACTGAAATCATTTTGAAACGTGATCACGATCAACTTGGCTGGCGATCTCATCCCCAAATAGGCGATTTTTATCCAGCCAAGAAGCACACATGGCGCTACAATATTCAGCCATAGATCTGCTGCTCAGAAGTCAGAGACCAGGCTCTAATGAATAAACGACGTGCACAGCGAGCGCTATTTGTTCACCTAAAAATTGCGAAGGTTAGTCATCTACTGAGGGACTCAAATGGCGGCGGAAGAAGTCAACCTGGAGCTGAGCCGCCGTGCGTTGCAGTCCCGTATCAAAAATGCTGTGGCCGACGCCCTCAAACTCATAAAGCGTGGCAGGGCTGCCGTTGTTTTCGATAATGTCGTGAAAATTACGGGCCATGTCAATTTGCAAGAAATCTGCCGAACCATGAAAGAGCATGGTAGCCGCTGTGACGTTACTGGCATTGTAGAGAGGCGAAATGCGGCGATAGTGTTCGGGGGCTTCCATCGGCGTGCGCCCGGTGAGATAAGACAACAGTGAGGAATAGCCCAGTTGCCATTCCGTAAACGCATCGAGCAACGAACATTGGGGATTGGCCGCTGTGAACACATTGGGGTATTGCGCGATCGCCTGGGCAGCAAAATAGCCACCATAGGAGCAACCAGAAACACCCAGTTGGTCACGCCGTACCCAGCGATCGCCCACCAGTTGGGCCGCAATATCGACACCCTCGCCAATATCAACCTGGCCAAAGTTGCTGTCCTCAGCCTGCAACTGATAGAACTCGGCGCCAAAGCCCTCGCGCCCCGCTAATGGCACAGACAAGACGGAAATGCCAAAGTTTGGCAGCAGGTTGAAAGGCATTTCGACTTCCACGGCAAACTCATTGACCATGGAAAAGCCTGGACCTCCTTGCTGCCAAAATACTGTCGGCTCTTCTACAGGGGGGAACGCGGCGCCTACTGGCTGCACTAAAAAACCTTCCCGAGGGCCATTACGCGTGGCAAAGCTCACTGAGTTGACTTGTACATTATTAGTCGCCGCCACTTCTGCATTGAGCTGGGTAATCTGAGTCGGTGGGGCGCTCCCATCCAACGGTATGGAAAAGACTTCGGGCGGTTGAGTCACCGAAGAAAACGCAAAGAACAGTGTGCGTCCATCCTGCGACACGGCCCAAGATTCAGGGTCAACACTACCAGGAGGCAGCGGCAGCGTCCCCAGCGACGATGTATTCAGGTCATAGGTAAAAAAGTGGCGGTTGGTGGCAGCAACACTGCTAAAGAGAACGGTTTCGCTGTCGATAAAGTCCCCGGTATTTTCAAAGGGGCCCGCTAGAACCGGATCAGCAATAGTTGCCAAGGGATTACCGGCTAAGTCCAAAACCTGGTAATACGATCGCTGGGGATATAAATAAGACGGGAATTCGCGTCCGGTTAGCTGACTCGGCTCTAAATATTTGACGAGAAGCCGATCGCCAGCGGGATTCAATCGGGCCTCGGCCAGTATATGAGCGGGCTCTGCCGTCGCCTGCAGGTGTAGTAACAAAGGCTCCGCCGCCGTCAGGTCATAAACCTTGATCTGATTTTCCTGTAAAAACAAATTGTCAGCGGGAGGCGTACGCCCCAGGGCATCTTGGTTGACCGGATCAGAAAGATTTGGACTGTAGGGAGTGCGCTCATACAACTCCCGCTCTTCGACCGATGAGGTGACAAAGGCGACGTGATCGCCATCAGCAGACCAAGACGGCGGTTGAATATCCAAGTCGGGAGGAATGCGGGCCACCTCAATGCGATTGAGCGATCGCAGTGACACCAGATAAATCACATCTTCTTCGGCTTCGTAAACCCGCAGCGCAAAGTGAGAGAAATCCGGGGCCGCCCCCAAAATTTCGCCAGATTCTTCTTCCGTGGGATATACCGTCGTGTGGGACACAATCCCCGTATCGCGATTCAGCGACACCAAATCCCACGGGCCAAATACCCCTTCTTGCACAAAGCGAATGGTGCGATTATCCACCCACTGAATGGGCAGAAACGGGCTGAACACCTCATATTCCAACACGATGGAATCGATGAGCTCACCCGTATTCAGGTCTAAAAATTTGACGCGCCAGTCGGTCTGGCTGAGACGATCCAGGGTGGCGACTACCAGCGTCGAGCGGTCCGGGCTCACTTCACTAAGGATCAACGGCAAGCGTACTGATTGCAGCGTATCTAGGGTCGCCTGCTCTGACTCCGATAGCGTCGGCAAGTCCACATCGTCAAACCCGACGGGAATGATGTCAGCGATCGCCGCTGTCCCTAACAAACCAACTGTCGCCAGACTCCCCAAGGCCAATCGCAGTGCTTGATGCATGGGAGTGGTCAAGTTCAAACCGAAAAATATCATGGTGCGATCGCCGCTATGCCACCAACTAGCGCCCACTGTAGCAACCAGAAACCACGCTAGCTTGTCCCGTTTTAGCGGATTTCAGTGGGAATGGTGAGATTTCACATATATCTTTTTGCAAGAGAGTTTGAGCGATCGAGGCCAGCCCACACCCGCATTGCCCCAGAGTGAATGAGGTAGCTTATTCAGAGTCGTCAACTTTCTAGCCGGAACTGGCAGTAATATTTGAGCTTAGGTCGTTGGACCGCATTACCGCATCATGGATAGGCGCGAGGATTTTATGACTTCTGGATCGCTTTATCGCTACTCGGCTTTTACCCGCAGTCCTGAAGGTGGCAACCCGGCTGGTGTTTGGATTGGTGAAACATTGCCAGATGCAGCCATGATGCAGCAAATCGCGGCAGAAGTCGGTTTTTCTGAGACGGCCTTTGTCGCCCCGACTAGCGGGTGGAATCGCACCATTCGTTATTACAGTCCAGAGGCAGAGGTCTCCTTTTGCGGTCACGCGACCATTGCCACTGGCGTTGTCCTGGGTGAGGTCGACAAAGATGGCACCTACAAGCTGGCCACGTCTGTAGGCGAAGTGCCTGTGACCGTTCATACGCGAGATGGCATCCGTGAGGCTTCGCTGACTTCCGTCGAACCCACCTATACCCATGCATCCCGTCCCCTCGTTGACGAGGTACTTGCCATTTTGGTATGGCAGGCGAGTGACATAGATAACTCCATTCCACCGGCCAGGGCTTACGCTGGAGCGTGGCACTTAGTCCTCGCGGTGAATGCCCCGCAGCGTTTGGCTCAGCTGGAGTATGACTTTGAACAACTGAAGTCAGTGATGATGCGTGATGGTCTCACAACACTCCAACTGGTATGGCGAGAGCATCCAGACGTGTTTCACTCACGGAACCCCTTTCCGGTCGGTGGTGTAGTCGAAGACCCGGCCACGGGGGCGGCGGCGGCAGCCCTTGGCGGATATCTACGAGCAGCCCAGCTTGTGACTCCCCCTGAAACTCTACTCATCCGTCAAGGAGAAGCGATGGGCCGCCCGAGTCAAATTACTGTAGAGATTCCGACGACAGGCGGAATTATCGTCACAGGTGCCGCAGTACCCATTGGGTGATACACCATGAGTCATGATGCGTGGACGGCAGATCGGTTTGAGACCGAAGCGACTTTCATCTTCT
>CAZFWL010000418.1:0-3939 GCA_964522775.1 uncultured Halomicronema sp. | reverse complement strand
GATTCCACGCATACGATCAGCCTCGCTGTACTGGATACCCTGAGCACTGTTGAACGCATTGATATGTTGTTTGGCCGGTTGCCCCTCAACAATCCGGATAAGGTACCTCTGATCAAAGAACATCTGGCGACCCAAGTGGATATGAAGCGTCTGTTGACCTTGATCGACTTAGAAATGCCGGCGATCGCACCTCATAGCTAACATTTCCCACTGGACTGATACAATAGGCGCGTTCATTCATTTCGTGTATCTCCGTTGAGCCAATCCATTGATGCCCCCTTGGAGTCGTCCAAGGTTGATGTATTTTTGCAAGAGTTGGCTGCCATTCAGCAGTCCGGCTCTAAACGCATTGCAATTTTGGGCTCTCGGCATGTGCCCATTACTCATCAGCAGCTCATTGAACTGATGACCTATGCATTGGTCGTGGGTGGCAATCGGATTATGACCTCCGGAGCAACTGGCACGAATTCCGCTGCCATCCGCGGTGCCTTGAAAGGTGACCCCAACTTGCTGACGGTGATTCTGCCTCAGAGCTTGGATAAGCAGCCCCGAGAGTCGCGTGATCAGCTAGATCAAGTCATGCATCTGGTCGAAAACAGCAGTAACGATTCGTTGTCTTTGGCTGAAGCCAGTGCTATCTGTAACCAAGAAATCATTTCTCGCTGTCAGCAACTCATTTGTTTCGCGTTTCACGATAGTCATACGCTGCTGCGCACTTGCGAAGATGCTGAAGACCAGCGGAAAATTGTCACTCTGTTTTATTTCGACTAATCGCTACCATTTAGAGCTGCTATGACGCTTTTAACACAGTTGCCCATGCCAGCAACTCTGCTCGTGAGCATTGTGATTGCCGCATTGCTGGTCTATGCCCCCTTTATGTTGGTGGGAGTGGCGCGTTTGCAAATCGGCTATGACATGTCGGCCCCTCGCACTATGGTAGACAAGATGCCGCCCTATGCGCAGCGGGCGAATTGGGCTCACCAAAATTCGTTTGAATCCCTGGCGTTATTTGCTCCAGCCGCACTGATGGCCTATGTGACTGGCCAGGACTCGACCATTGCTTTAGGTGCAGTGATCGCTTATATCTTGGCCCGCACCCTCTACAGCGTCTTTTACATTCTGGACATTCCACTATTGCGATCGGCCATGTTCGCAGTCGGCAGCTTAGGCATTTACACGCTATTTTTCCTCAGCTGTCGTACGGCGCTTGCTCTGGGCTAATCCTCGCCACGAGAAAAACTTTCTGAACTTTCAACCGCTGCGTCCAAGGGTAAACTCGTCAAATTTGACGACCTCTGAATTCGGCTGGCGGGTATCGAAATAGTAGCTGGTAATTTTGCCGCTCCCTGTTTCCAAGATGCTAAAAGCCGTGATGTCATTGCTGGCAATGTAGGGCAAAGGATCTCCCAAATCATCCTGCAGCGGGGCAACGGTAGGCGTTACAGGAACCAAGCCGTTGGGGTCGCCCTGAGCAACGTAATAGGCTTGCTGGTAACCATTAAATGCAAGACTATCTTCGGCTGGAGGCGTCCGCCGCTGCGAGGTTTGCCAAAATGCGCCGTAAGTATTGCCCACATTTGACGTTTCCAAAAAGTGCATACCCGAATCGCTGACAAAACGGTTCCAGAGATGAGAATGACCATAAAACACTAAATCAACGCCAGCACTCTCCAGCAATGGCATCAGATCGCGAATGAGATGGTCTTCCTGCAGCGGATATTCGTATCGAATAGACCGCAACGTGCCATCCTGATAGCGATCGTATAGCGGTACTGGGTCGGTAAACGGCGGAACAATGTTGTCTCCTAAGCTGTGGGGCGGATGATGCAGCATCACCACCTTGTAGCGCGCTTGTTGAAATGCTGGGCTCGCCAGCTCACTTTGAAGCCACTGATATTGTGGGCTTCCCGCTTGAATCGGCTCGAAAATATGCTGCCCGTGCCCCCACGCAATGGGATTCCCTAAATCAGCCAACCGCTCTTGAAAGCGGCCTTGCACATCGGTTGCCACAGCCGGACGCCGCCAAATATTAGTGACGAATAGCGATATCAGCCGTACATCACCAAAAGTCGTCGCATAAAACTGGCTCGTGGGGCGATCGCGGCCCGGTACCTCCGCTGTTGGTAGCGTAAATAGTTCCTCATACGTCTCAGTATTAAACGAGTGATTGACAATCCACTGTTCGCGCAAAGCCGGATCATCCTGAGGATTGAAGATCTCTGGCTGAGCGTCGTATACAGCGGTTGCCGCTGCGCGAGGCACTGGGTCATTAAATTGTTCATTCAAAGGTGTCACGGGCAAAAATCGGCCCATCACTTCATGGTTGCCGATCGCCGGGAACAGCGGTGCCGATTGAATCAAGGCCCCACCGCGATAGCGCTGGCCACCTAACTGATAGTCAGCTCGTCCTTGCAAAGCAGGGAAAAACGCGGCTCCAGCAGCATCGTCAAACCACTCAGAGGCGCGATCGGGCACATTCACCAAATCTCCCGCCACGAGCACCGCATCTACTGAATCGACAGTTTCGATCACCTTCTGCAAGTTGGCCGCCGTCATTGGTTTGGACTGGTGGTCAGACGTCAGCAAAATCTTGAGCGGTGTTCCAGCTGCAGGAGCCGCTGACAGCGCAAACTCGTCACTCGTTACAGTGTCTCCTTCCGCAGTCACGCTCTCAACCCGATAGGGCAACGGTTTTCCTGGTTGTAGCCCCGTAATTTCTGCTTCATGTCGCCAAACCAGCCGAGGAGCAGGCGCTTCCAGCGCTTCACCACTAGGCAATTTCGATTGCTGATCTTCTTGCAGGCGCGTCAACAGCCGCGTTGTTGCTGACACCATCGAGGCTTGATCATCCAAACTGACACCCGATTGCGTACCGTAGTAAACCGTATGAGCCTGCCCCGGAAATTCGGTAAACCATATCACCCGCACCGAACTAGCAGTGGGTAATTGCAAAAACGGATCCGTCAGCAAGCGAGCCATGGCGTCAGTTCCTGGCACTATAGGGGACGACAGCTGGGCTTCTAGGGTAATCACCAGCAACGCAACAACCGTCAGCACAACAGCAGACATGAGTAACGTCAGATTTTCGCGCTGGGTCATCTCGTTGCTCCTGATTTAGCCGCTAACTTTGCAACCCACCCTCAGTTTACGCATGAGGAGCCTCAACGTTGATCGCTGACAGCAGTGACTTCATAGAGTTTGAACAGCAGGCTGTCGGCACCAGTAAAGAAAACAAAAAAGGTGGTTTATACCTGCTGCCCCTGAATCAGACACCAGTAATCTGCGTGCTAGACGCGATTTATTGCGTATTTGCAACGTGGGAAGGTTCTGCTTTCGCCATGTGGAGACATAATGAGACAGTTTCACAAATGGGATGCTGCTGGACAGTTGGATTGTGCACTTAGCGATCGCACTGCACCAGTGGAATAGAGGAGACGACCAGCATGGGCACCTGGCTCAAGGAAACCGATAAAGCCATCTACTTAATGGATGGCAATTACTTTATCGATGCGATTTACAAGCAGCCTTCATCAACGAATCCTTTAGAGGACATCGCGAATGTTTCGACTATGAAGGGTTGGTTCCAGCGCCCCGATAAACCTGGTGCTATGATGATCTCAGTTGGCATTGATGCTCCTGAGCCTGAACCCAAACCAGAAGAACCCGACAAACCCCCGATTATTCCTGAGTTACGGGGCATGCAGATCCGGACCACCGCTGACACTTTTTTCAAGTTAGCGCTGAAAGATTCGACCCAACTTACTGATAAAGAGAAAGTATTTGTCGAGAAAGGTACTCTCTTCAACATTCAGTACTACACCGATGTTGGCACCAACCATTGGGAAATCGCGTTGCTTGAACCGACGATACGCGATCTCCAGACGATTCGCTGGTATGTTTACGCCCCACATGTAGAACTCCTGACCCGCACCAGACTCA
>CAZFWL010000417.1:0-3942 GCA_964522775.1 uncultured Halomicronema sp. | reverse complement strand
GATCGACTCACCAAACTGCAATCTGAAGACGTAAAAACCATCACCGATGCTGATGAAGATAGCGATTTGCAGATGACGTCAGAAGAGCAAGCCTTGCTTGATCAGGCTAATGGCCGAGTGCTGCTGTTCCACCTCAGCGGGCCGATGATTTTTGGCGTGGCTAAGGCGATCGCCCGTGAACACAACGCCATGGATGATCACGACATTTTGCTGCTCGACCTGCATGATGTGCCAATGCTGGGCGTTACGGCTTCTCTGTCGCTAGAAAATATGATTCAAGATGCTTGCGAACATGACCGCGCGGTCTTTGTCGCTGGTGCCTCTGAGCAAGCCATGCGACGCTTGGACAAGCTCGGAGTTCGTCGGTTTGTCCCTGATGAGCATATCGTCCAGACACGGGCACAAGCTCTCCAGGGAGCGTTGGATATGTTGGACAGCGCTCCTGCGGATAATTCCTCAGCATCCGTAATGCCGTCTTCTATCAGCTAGCGCCCTAGTTCAGAGTCAAGTGTGAATAGATGAGTCGGTGAGCAATCCTCCTATCTAAAGTCTCGCCGTCTTGTGGTTATTTTGCTGCTTCGCTGAGGGGGTGATTAATAGTGACTTTGCGCTGGTTCTGATCAGCGTTGTGGAGGCGTTTGCACTGCGCCGACGTTCATATCCCTGGCGAGATTGCCCGCTCGGATAGTCAGAATTTTGATGAGGGAGATCGCAACAGGCGCTCAGTAAATTTTTGAACGTAGTTAGGAAATCTCTGTATGCTCTCCCTGGATTTTATTCACCCCCCGCTGGGGTTTTCCTCTGTCTTAGCGGAGGTGCCCTCAGAAGAAGCCGAACCCTTGATTCTGGCTGGGGTGTTGCTCAGTCTTATGGTGGTTTATCTCGCCAGAAAGTTGGGTGGCGAACTATCAAAGTTGATTGGTCTACCTCCAGTTCTGGGCGAATTGGTCAGCGGGGTTTTGGTCGGAGTTTCAGCCTTACACTTGCTGGTCTTTCCCGAGGTCGGAGTCGAAGCATCTAGCTCTGTATTGATGAACACCCTGCAAACTTTGATGGGCACCTCGGGTGACACACTGAGCTATGTGTTTGAGACCCAAGGCGAAATCATTTCGGTGTTGGCTGAGCTGGGGGTAATCATTTTGCTCTTTGAAATCGGCTTGGAGTCTGATCTCAAGGAGTTACAAAAAGTGGGTTGGCAGGCCGCGCTCGTGGCGATCGTGGGTGTGGTCGCTCCATTTGCTCTGGGCACTGTCGGTTTAATGGGTATCTTTCATGTCGCTGCCCTGCCGGCCATTTTTGCGGGTGCGGCGCTCACTGCGACAAGTATAGGCATTACCTCAAAGGTGCTCTCTGAATTGGGGCAACTGCGATCACGAGAGGGACAAATCATTGTGGGGGCAGCCCCGTCATGGATGATGTCCTCGGCATCATCGTCCTAGCTGTTGTTGCCAGCCTGGCGAAAACCGGGGATGTCTCGCTTACCAATGTGGCAATTTTGATTGCGAGTGCCAGCGGCTTTTTGTTGGGCTCTATTTTAATTGGTCGCGGCTTTAACAGTGTCTTTGGCAGTATTGCTGATCGGCTACAAACTCGCGGCAATTTGGTTATTCCGGCTTTGACATTTGCCCTGGCCCTGGCTTTTGTCGCCCAAATTGTGCACTTAGAAGCTATTTTGGGTGCTTTTGCTGCGGGGCTTGTGCTCGACGAGACTGACCAGCGTAAAGAGTTAGATCGGCAAATCATTCCGATTGCCGACGTTTTGGTGCCCATCTTCTTTGTCACCGTTGGTGCACGCGTCGATCTGAGCGTGTTAAACCCAATCCACCCAGAAAATCGCCCTGGGCTGATTATCGCGGCCTTCTTGATTGTTGTTGCCATCGTTGGCAAAACGATTACTGGCTGGGCCATTCTTGGCAAAGAGCCCGTTAATCGGTTAGCTGTCGGCGTTGGGATGATTCCTCGAGGCGAAGTCGGCCTCGTGTTTGCGGGCATCGGTGCCGCTAGCGGAACGCTTGATCGGTCGCTGCAAGCCGCAATTATTGCCATGGTGATTCTGACGACGCTAGTCGCGCCGCTCTTGTTACGCTGGGCCTTCCGCGAAGACGACGATGTTGTCAACACGGCAGACTTGGCTGAGTCTTAGCATTGACTTAGGTAGCATCGATATCTGTTTCTCTGACTTTTAAATGTCGATTAGAGAGAATCTATCTTTGCGCTAAAGCGACGCGGCACCGTATCGCTTTAGCGCTTTTAAAGAGAAAGCCATGGTTCTGCTCATTGCAGGCTACTGCGCGTTCCGAGTCTGAAAGCAGAATTTAGCCGCACCGATACACGGCTGTGGTGACCAATTCAGATCAGCCCCAAAAACTCAATATGGGCCGCATCTGGGATGGTACAGATAGTTTGATGCATACGATTCAGTCATTAACAATGGCCGCATCAATTAGAGCGATCGCTGGTATCAATTCACTTAAGGCAGGAATAAGAGCTTCATCGCCGCCTCAAGTTAGCCTTTCGAAGCGGTCAAAATCTTGCTCGAGCGCCATAGCGAATATGGGTAAACAGAAAGCAACTCCGTATTTTCTCTGACAAAAAAACACATTTGTGTGAAGGAAGTTCGAACCTTGCAGCTCAGTCGTTGATTTGTCTTCAAATTTGTGAACAATTTATAGGCAAGTGTGAATAGCGATGGAGTATCACAATGGCCCTCGGCGATTTGACCAAAGACTCAGCGGTACAAGCGAGCATCGTCAAAGACTGTGACCAATTGATTACTGCCCACGTCTCCCAAAAGGGGGGCGTTTCTGGTATGGCACTCAAAACTGCACACCGAGTAGTCAAAGGCATTGGGCCAACTTACATTCCAGGCGCGATTGGTCGCATGTTACCGTCCGCGCTAGAAGCTTTAGACCCAATCTGGCAGGAAGGGATGGCCTCGGGCAATCCAGTGGCTTATTTGGAAACCCATCGTGCCCGTACAGCGGATCTCATTCTGAGTGTGACTGACCATCGCATTAAATACACATCTGGTCCCATCATTGGTGTGTATGGAAAGCTCCGTAAATCGGTCAAAGACGATGTTGAAGCGGTTGTACCTGAGTTAGCCAGCATCTTGCATCGTCACCAAGCTCAAGTTCTCCAAAATGCATAACTGAGATCGCTAAGAGTCAGTTGCTTTGCCCCTGGTACTAGTCATTCAAATTCATAACTGAAAAAAGCCGCAGCGGTCATGACCGCTGCGGCTAGGGAGTGTGTCAAGGAAATTTCGCCTTACCAGGAACGAGTGGGGGATAGAGCACTACCGCGTAGTAAACTACCGACCGTCTTGGCGGTGATTTTGAGCTGCGTCAAAGGATTAGCCGGAACGACCGTCTTGTATAGATAGCTATCAAAGGTCAGCTTCTGCACATCCATATCTGCGCACATCTCAACAAATGCTTCCCGAGTTGCATCCGTGCGGTAGAAGACGCGCTGCAGTAGGTCGAGCACGAGATAAGTGGCGCCGTACTCTTTGTCCCAGCGCTTGATGTAAGTCTTGAGGTCAGCTTCAGTCGGAATACGCTGACCGGCTTGAGAAAGCTCGACAATGGTTTCAGCACACATGCGAGCAGACTTTGCCGCAAAGTAGATACCTTCGCCAGAAGACTTGGTAACAGTACCTGCAGCGTCGCCCACTAGTGCAACGCGACCCACTACACGGCGGGGACGAGGATGCTCGGGGATGGGGTGAGCTTCAACCTTGATAATCTCTCCACCTTCAATGCGCTTAGCCGCTCGCTGACGAATACCAGCCTGCAGAGACTTGATTTTGGCTTGGTTAACCCGCATGGTGCCAGTACCCACCGCAACGTGGTCATACTTCGGGAAGACCCAGGCATAAAAGTCAGGCGACACATCGTTACCGACATACATTTCGGCCAGTTCTTCGTAGTAGGCCATCTT
>CAZFWL010000416.1:0-3950 GCA_964522775.1 uncultured Halomicronema sp. | reverse complement strand
CGAGGATTTCGGGCGAGCCAGTGTAGTCAGATACTTTGGTGACGGGAAGCCCCGCATCGGCGATCGCTTTGGCGGTACCGCCGCTGCTGACAATTTCAAAGTCAAACAACTCCACCAAGGCTTTGGCCAACTCGATTAATCCGGTTTTATCTGAAACACTCAGCAATGCTAGCCGCGACATGGCCCTAATTCCTTGCTCTTTGCATCATTAAATATAGCGGGGGTGAGGGGTTTGGGGTAGGGGTGAAAGCGTAAGAGAGTGTGAGGAGCAGGGGAAATAAGGAGCAAGGGTAGAATCGAGACCAAATTAATGTTGTGGGGAAATAAAAAATGGTGTTGAGGGCGATCGCGAAAGAGACTGACGAGTCGGCGGATAAATTGCTGATTGGGCTGCACGGCTGGGGGGCGAACGCTGAAGACTTGGCAGCGCTAGCGGATTATCTGCCGCTCCGAGGATTCAAAATGTTATTTCCCGATGCGCCATTTCCCCATCCCCACGCGCCGGGAGGCCGCATGTGGTACAACTTCCCGCTCGGTTACGACTTTCAACGCGACCACGATTTTGCGCAGCAGACTGATTTACAAGAAAGTCGAGAGTTACTGCGGCAGTGGCTAGAGCAAGTTTCAGAAGAAACCGGCATTCCACCGGAGCGGACGGCGGTCGCCGGTTTTTCGCAGGGGGGAGCGATGACGTTGGATGTGGGGTTACAGCTACCCCTAGCTGGAGCATTAATTCTCAGTGGCTATATGCACAGCCCAACAGTGCCTAATGCTGATCTAGGACCAGTGTTGATGGTACATGGACGCCAAGATCCGGTGGTCCCCATCACACGGGCACATCAGTCCCGGGATTTGCTTAAATCTCAGACCGTGGATTTGACCTATCAGGAATACGACATGGGCCATGAGATTTCGCCGCTGGTATTGCGGGAGATTCGCTTGTTTTGTGAGCAGTTGCCGATCTAACTGGGCAAGAGGAGCGAGGGAGCAGAAAGAGCAGCGGAGACGAAAAGCGGCATCCACTCTGACACCTGTCCACCCTGGAGGAATCATCAACAAATCTGTGAACTAACCTGAAGAGAGGTGCGAGTGCCTGTCTAATGTGGGGACTCTGAACTGATGCCGTTTACCCCAACTGCCATCTGCTGTGACTCAAGAATTTCATCTATCCATCACTGATCTGGGTAGCGATCGCTATCTGATTCGGACTGAAGACACGGCGGCTGGGGTCCCCGTAGCAGAGGCACAGGTCGAGTGGCCGGTAGAAGAGTGGCTGCAAATGGCGCAGCCAACCATGGATGACCCAGTTCTGGGACTATTGCAGGGCAAAGTTAATTTGGGCGATCGTCCATCAGGATTACAGGCCCTCGGGCAAGCACTATATCAGGGCTTATTTCAAGAAGAGGCGATTCGCGAGAGTTGGCTGCGGGCGCAGGGCATTGCCCAAAATCGCAACGAAATTTTGCGGTTACGCCTGGGGCTCAAAGACAGTCGTTTGCAGCGCTTACCCTGGGAACTCCTGCGCCAGGGCCAACAACCGATAACGACCCAAGGCAACCAAACCTTTGCCCGCTATGCGGCAAATCTGCTGGTGACGCAAACGGCGGAAATGCAGACGCTGTCTGGCGTGGACGATACGATCCGCGTTTTGATGGTGCTCGCGAGTCCGCACGATCAAGATCATCTCCAGCTTTTGCAGGAAGTTCGCCAGATTCAAGACTTACTGACCTTGCCAGACGAGCGATCAACATCGATTCAGATTGATATTTTGGAGCAGCCCGATCGCAGTCAACTGGCGCAAAAGCTGGAGCAGGGGCATTATCAAGTGTTGCACTATGCGGGGCATAGTGACTTTGGGCAAAGCGGCGGCGATTTGTCACTAGTCAATCGACAGACGGGCCTGACAGAGCGGCTATCGGGGGATGACCTGGCGGGCTTGCTGGTCAATAATCAGGTAGCGTTGACGATTTTCAATTCATGTCGCAGTGGCCATACGGCGGGCGATGACGCCGAGATGGACTGGCGATCGCAAAATCTAGTGCAGGCGTTGGTGACGCGGGGGGTGCCCAGCGTGATTGCGATGGCCGAGCGGATTCCCGATGGGGTGGCGATCGCTTTTACCCACCTCTTCTACCAAAATTTGCGGCGCGGCTTACCTATTGATGTGAGCTTGAGCCGGACTCGGCAAGGCTTGATCGCCAGTTTTGGCTCAGATGAACATTACTGGGCCTTGCCCATTTTGCACATGCACCCCGAGTTTGACGGGTATTTGACCCGGCGAGATCGCGAAGCCGATACCCAACTCAACCCGGATGTGCTCGCCCCTGAAACTGCACCTGCGCCCCTGGGTCTCCAAGCGCCCGGCAATGAAATCCCCGCCAAAGCCATCGACCCAACAACGACAGTCGCCAGTGCAGCGGTGACCGTATTGCCACCGGAGTTGGAAGCACAGAACTCAGTGCCGCTACCCGATTTACCCAGTGACGCCGGAGTCGCCGCAACGCTGCTGAGCCAACTCGAAAATGCCCATCCTCCCGAAGCCGAGGAGGATGAGCTGCTTGCCAGCTATGTGCAGCAACTCTCCAAAAACTCGACTGCTACAGAGGAGTCGCCGATCACCGCCGATACCGAAGAGGTGCTGCTAGATGATCAGACCCAGCGGGCGGGCATGGCGATTTACGATACGCTGCCCGACGTCTCCCTCCCCGACAGCCCTGAAACAGCCACGCCATCAGGGCCAGCGATCGCGTCTCCGGCACCGCCCCCAAAATCACCGGCTGCTCAACCAGCCAGTTCCAGAACTGCTCGGAAACCCGAAAAGCCGACCTTGGTTTGGTTTGCCTTGGGACTAGTCGGCATTGTCGGGGTCTTAGGGTTGAGTCTGCTGGCCCTGCGCTGGGGAGGAAGTGGCGCCGCCAATGTCTCCCAGAGTGATCCGCCGAGTTCAGTGGTGACGCCAGACGATGTTGCCGTTTCCCCAGCGGAACCCCAACCGGCCAACAATGATCCAGACACCCTGATTCGTCGAGCGGAAGAGGCCATTCGCGGCGATCGCTACGCCGATGCTCGAGAAGATTTCAACTTGGCATTGGATCAAGCGCTGATGGGCAATGCCACCCACAGCGACGTGAGTGACCCCATTTGGACTTGGGTCAAAGATGCGACTGAGTCCGATTTGCTGTTCATCAAGGGGCGTCTAGCTTGGCAAGAGGCCAAACTCATTGAACTCGACCCGCAAGATTTTGATAGCCGGTTTAATCAGCGGACATTTGTAGAGCAGGCGCGAGCGGCTTGGGAACGGACTGACAACACCCTGATCGAGGGGCGCATTGCGCGGGGCTTTGCAGCCTATGCCGAAGGTGATTGGAATAGTGCGATCGCCAACTGGGAAGCGGCATTGACCTTGCATGATGCCCAACGTGAGCGCCAAGCCAATCCGGCTGGCAATGTACCCGCTAATCCGAACATTCTTCACGCCTATGCGGGACTGATTATGGTTCATACCCGGCTGAGCAACATGAATCTCGCTGGTCTGGAAGAAGACCCGGGCCTGAGTACCGCTAGCGAAACTGATCAGGCAATTTTGAACGCAGAGGCAGATCTGAACCGGGCGATCGCTCGTGAATACTTTTTGCGCCTGCAAGAAATCGATGAACTGAGCTGGATGGACCCGCAAAAACTGAGCATTGTGACAGATGCCCCTGAAGACCGATTTAACTGGATTTGGAGCCTCGATTTGTTGGAAGACTGGCGCACGGCTTACCGCTTTTGGGATCAAGAAACGAGCAGCACTGTCTTACCGCCACCGCCAGAATAAAGTTCGCCACCAGCCGTTAAATTAAGGGCAGTTGCGCCAAAGTTATCTTATGACTTCTTCTTCAACGACGCTCAAATCCCTTGCGGCTGAACTAATCACTCCAGAAGGGTTTGCACCTTTTGGACAGGTGATT
>CAZFWL010000415.1:0-3951 GCA_964522775.1 uncultured Halomicronema sp. | reverse complement strand
ATTGATGGGTACACAGTATGGCAAATCTGTTTAAAAAGTTTTTTGGTTTATTTTCTGGCTCAGATCAGCAGTGGTGGCTTGAGATAAAAACTGCTGAGCCCGCGTGCACTTACTATTTCGGACCATTTGAAATTGAGCAGGAAGCGCAACTGCAGCAAAAGGGCTACATTGACGATTTGCAGCAAGAGGGCTCCAAGGTGCTGTCAGCTCAAGCCGTCGCATTAGATTCCCCACCGCAGCAGCTAACGGTTTACGAGGAAGGCATGGATGATCAAGCGCCTGATCCTACTCCAGCGTTCAGTGGCCAATCATAAATAACTAAACCCGAAGAACGAGACTTATTCCGGCTGGATGACCTCAATACATAGGTTTGAGACCTTATGACTGCGAAGTAGATTCAAAATCTGCTTCGCATTTTTTGTGGTGATCGCTCAAAAATGAGGTGATTTATGAGCCATCTCTATGACCTGGGGCAGAACTTCCTATCAGCAAGGGGTGGTGGCGTTACGTCCGAGCGATATACTGATCACTGTAACGAAATGCTTACTAATCGCTGACGTATTGAGGCTTTTGCATGAGCCAGGGAATTGATCTCCAAGGAAGTTTTGTCGAACTCTTAACCCAGTTCGGTTTGCCAGCGGGGGTGGCAAAAGCTATGTGGCTCCCCTTGCCCATGACGCTGGTTTTATTGGCAGCCACGGTCAGTATCTTTGTCACCGTCTGGTTAGAACGGAAAATCTCTGCTGCTGCCCAGCAGCGTATTGGCCCCGAGTTTGCCGGACCGTTAGGCACCCTACAGGCCGCGGCTGACGGTATCAAACTCTTGTTTAAGGAAGACATTGTGCCGGCCAAAGCCGACACAATCCTGTTTACCTTAGGACCGGCGCTGGTAGTGGTTCCGGTTTTTCTGTCCCTCCTCATTATTCCCTTTGGTCAAAATCTGGTCATTACTGACATTGGGGTTGGCATTTTTCTTTGGATTGCCTTATCTAGCATCACGCCAATCGGCCTACTGATGTCCGGCTATTCGTCCAACAACAAGTACTCATTGTTGGGAGGACTAAGGGCCGCGGCTCAATCGATCAGTTACGAGATTCCCTTGGCGTTAGCTGTACTGGCGATCGTGCTGATGTCAAATAGTCTGAGCACGATAGACATCGTTGAGCAGCAGTCTGGTTACGGCATCTTAGGTTGGAATGTTTGGCGACAACCCGTGGGATTCCTGATTTTCTGGATTGCCGCTCTAGCTGAGTGCGAGCGACTGCCTTTTGACTTACCAGAAGCCGAAGAAGAATTGGTGGCAGGCTATCAGACCGAATACACCGGGATGAAGTTTGGTCTTTTCTATGTCGGTTCCTACGTCAATTTGGTGCTGTCAGCCCTGATTTTCTCGGTGCTTTACCTAGGGGGTTGGGAGTCGCCAATCTCGGTCAATGTGTTATCTGGCCTGTTAGGCGTAAGTGAAACGACTCCTTGGTTACAGGTGATTACGGCGGCGATTGGCATCGTGATGACGGTGATCAAGGCCTACTTGCTGGTCTTCTTAGCAGTACTCCTCCGCTGGACAGTGCCCCGCGTCAGAATTGACCAACTGCTTGACCTTGGGTGGAAATTCTTGCTGCCGGTTGCGCTCGTGAATTTGTTGCTGACCGCAGCGCTCAAGATTACTTTTCCTGTTGCCTTTGGCGGCTGATCGGCGATCGCTCAACGCAAACCTTCATTTGTCGTTATCAAAACAGCAATCCATCATCATGTTGAACTTCCTAAAGCAAGTCGGCGACTACGCTAAAGAAAGCGTGCAAGCGGCAAAGTTTATTGGTCAGGGCCTATCAGTCACCTTCGACCATATGCGTCGTCGGCCAGTGACGGTGCAATATCCTTACGAAAAGATCATTCCATCTGAGCGATATCGCGGTCGCATTCACTTCGAGTTCGACAAGTGCATCTCTTGTGAAGTGTGCGTGCGAGTTTGCCCGATTAATCTACCAGTGGTGGATTGGGAATTTGATAAGGCGAGCAAGAAAAAGACCCTAAATCACTACAGCATCGATTTTGGCGTTTGTATCTTCTGCGGTAACTGCGTGGAGTATTGCCCAACCAATTGCCTCTCAATGACTGAAGAATATGAGATGGCTTCGTACGATCGCCACGAACTGAATTACGATAACGTCGCAATGGGCCGTTTGCCCTACAAGGTTACTCAAGATCCAATGGTGACTCCGCTACGGGAGTATGCCTATTTGCCCAAAGGTGTTCATGATCCCCATGATTTGGCGGCGGGTTCTCGCCGGGCTGGTAAGCTACCTCAAGAGATTCTTGAAGAGGCTGAATCGGCTGCAAGTAGCGCTGATAGCTAAGCCTTTTGGCCCCTCCTCGTTGGCAGGGGTAATTTAGATGCCGTTCATTTGGAGTCACAAACGTGGCACTTGCTGAAGGAGTTCAACTTGTCTTGTTTGGCCTACTGGCCACCCTCGTGATAGGCACAGCCTTGGGGGTTGTTCTACTCTCTAACATTGTTTACTCCGCCTTTTTGTTAGGGGGGGTATTCCTAAGTATTTCGGGACTCTACGTTTTGCTGAACGCTGGCTTTGTCGCAGCGGCGCAGATTTTGATTTACGTTGGGGCAGTTAACGTTCTGATCCTCTTCGGCATCATGCTAGTGAACAAGAGTCAGCCGTTTTCTCCGGTTCGCCGAGGTTGGATTCGGTTAGTGGCAACGGGCGGTGTGTGCCTGGGGCTATTTGCGCTGTTATCCACCATGATTTTGGGAACTCCCTGGCAGATTTCTTCAGAAACGCCCGTTGGCGATGGGGCAACGGTGCTGATTGGCCAGCATTTCTTCTCAGACTTTTTGCTGCCTTTCGAGTTAGCTTCGGTACTCTTGCTGATGGCACTAGTGGGAGCCATTATTCTGGCCCGCCGCGAATTTGTCCCTGATGAAAAGCCTACCGACGCGATATCGGATGCGTTGAAGCTACCTGAGCGACCCCGTGAATTGGTGCCAGCGGGACGTGAAGGTGCTGAATCAGCAGATAGTTAATTGCTGCTATTTTTTGGCTAAGTGTCAGCATCGCCGGTTTTCAGCAGTCACCTGAAATTCAGCTTTTCGTACAAAATTGCTCATCGTTTGGAAAAGGACAGCCTCGTATCATGATCCCTCTGGAGTTCTATTTGCTCTTGGCCGCGGCACTTTTTTGCATTGGTATCTATGGTTTAGTGACGAGCCGCAACGTCATTCGCGTCTTAATGTCGATTGAGTTGCTGCTGAACGCGGTCAATATCAATCTGATGGCGTTTTCTAACTACCTTGATCCAGCAACCGCAACGGGACAGGTTTTCACAGTGTTCGTGATTTCGATCGCGGCAGCCGAGGCAGCTGTTGGATTAGCAATTGTGCTGGCTATCTACCGCAACCGCGACACGGTTGATATGGAAGAATTCAACCTGCTGAAGTGGTAGAGCTGGGTAACGTGCAAACTTGGGCGACATCCTTAAAATGAGGGTGAACTCGTTGGGAGTGATCGCCCTGTGGAGTTAAATCAAGTCATCATCGCCTACAAGGCGGGCAATCAGCTCAGCAAAAGTCAGGCTGAGCTATGTGCTCAGCAGTTAAATGATTTGGGCTGCAAAACGCTGGTGGGTCCTAGCGGCCCCCGGGATAACCCTTACCCCGTATTTTTAGCCTCAGCTGAGCAGAAAATCGATCTCGCCATCGTGTTGGGGGGGGATGGTACAGCGTTGGCGGCGGCGCGTAATTTGGCTGCTGATCATGTGCCTATTCTGGCGATCAATATTGGGGGGCATCTGGGCTTTTTAACGGAGTCTCCAGATGAAACTGAATTTGCTGAAATCTGGCAGCGGCTGTTAGGCGATCGCTTTGCGGTGCAGCGTCGCATGATGCTGCAGGCTCAGACTTATAACGGCGATCGCTCTATTTTAGAGCCGGAAAGC
>CAZFWL010000414.1:0-3956 GCA_964522775.1 uncultured Halomicronema sp. | reverse complement strand
CAAAAGTTATTAATAGGTGCGGAATTGCTCTACTTCTTCGGTGTAGCGAATGGGCAGCACAAATTCCAGGTTCTCGTGGGGACGAGCAATGATGTGCGTCGACAACACCTGACCACCATTAACCCGCTTCACATTTTCCACACCTGCGGAAACAGAGGCCTGCACCTCGGAAACGTCACCACGAACAATAACAGTCACGCGACCGCTACCAATTTTCTCGTAGCCGACTAGGGTCACACGAGCTGCTTTCACCATGGCATCAGCAGATTCAACACCAGCTGGAACGCCCAAGGTTTCAATCATGCAAACAGCGATGGCCATAACGCTAACTCCTTTGAATCAATATGAATTACATTGCTTGAAAACGTCGTGAGAACTGGCTTTAAGCCCAATAGGCGGACAGATCTAGCTAAGCTGCCGCTTAGTCACTGGCCAAAACTGATCTCAGTGAGAGTAGATTGAGATAACTCTTTCGAAGACGCCGAAATGGCTCAAGAACCACCCATCATCAATGCAGTGAAGTAGTCCTGCCGAGCTTCAGGGGCTGCGGCGATCGCAATCAAGACGCATAACAAGCAGCTCAACTCTACTCACCGATCGCCACCTGAGACTGTCTGCCAGACTCTAGGCAAATGCTTAAGTTCGGAACTGCTCTACAGCTTCGGTGTAGCGGATAGGCAGAACAAACTCCAAGTTCTCATGCGGGCGAGCGATGATGTGGGTCGATAGCACTTCGCCACCATTGACTCGCTTAGCAGACTCAATCCCAGCGGAAACCGACGCTTGCACTTCGGAAACATCGCCCCGCACAATTACGGTTACTCGGCCACTACCAATCTTTTCGTAGCCCACCAAGGTTACACGTGCTGCTTTCACCATGGCATCAGCAGCCTCAACAACCGCAGGGAAACCCTTGGTCTCAATCATTCCAACTGCAATAGGCATTTATCGTTATCTCCCTCTTAAGACGCTATGAGCCACTGCAACTTGCTTGAACGAGTTACGAACCTTAAGCCTGACGCAGTGAATATTAAGAAATACTGCTATCGCCAGAAGGCACGGAAGTGGCCCACTCAAACTCCATGTAAATCAAGGATATGAGGCTGCTGTCCCCTTGGCAATATAAGCCTCGATGATTGTCCTTAATATGAAATATCAATACGACTAATGAAATGTTCCGCACACTTGTTTCATAAGTCTTTGTTGGAATAAAAGTCAGCGCTCTCGATCGCTCTCAGGGGATCGTCACAATTCGACAGAAAAATTAATGCTTCTAAAGATGCCTGGAACGCTGTAAAGGCTTGATTGCTGGTTGTTTGAGCGTTATCCGAATTCGGTTATGATGAGCCGTATTAAGACGAAGGGTTCGCCAGAATTGCTGCTTGCGTAAAGGATTGGTGACTGGGTTGGAGGACGCTCTGGCTGCCGTTAGATTTCAGTGGCGCTCAGTTATCTGCTTGGTAGCGCAGCAAGATCAAAAACTCTGGTTCGCGAACGATGTCGCTCATGATGCCGCTGGCGCTGCTTGGTGGTGGCAATGTTGGAGCTTGATGTGTCCGTAAAGTGCAGAGGTCAATGGCAGATTTTTGGATGCAGAGTGGCTGGCTGATTCCAGCCTATGGATTGGTTGGGGCGATCGCTACTTTGCCCTGGTCCGCAGGGCTGATTCGCCGTACGGGTCAGCGACCAGCGGCTTACCTCAATCTGGTTATGACGCTGCTGGCCTTTGTGCATGGTTTGGGGGCATTTCGCCATGTGCGTAATTATGGTCCTCAAGAGTTGAACTGGGATTGGTTTCAAATCACCGATCTGACCCTGCATGTGTCCTTCGAGCTATCCAGATTAAATCTGGGGATCGTGCTGTTGATTACTGGCTTGAGTTTTCTGGCACAGTTGTTTGCCTTGGGTTATCTCGAAAAAGATTGGGCCTTGGGGCGATTCTTTGGGCTCATGGGATTCTTTGAAGCAGCCATGAGTGGGGTTGTGCTTAGTAGTTCACTGTTCCTGTCTTATTCTCTGCTAGAGATGTTGACGCTATCGACCTATTTACTGGTTGGTTTTTGGTATGCCCAGCCATTGGTCGTGACGGCAGCCCGCGATGCCTTTCTGACGAAACGCATTGGCGATGTTTTATTGCTGATGGGGTTGATTGCGCTGTCTGCGTTTGCCGGTAGCTTGCGCTTCAACGACCTGTATGAATGGGTCAAAGTTGCAGATTTAGCGCCGCTAGCGGCAACGCTGCTAGGCGTTGCGTTGATTGCAGGTCCTACGGGTAAATGTGCACAGTTCCCGCTTCATCTCTGGCTGGATGAGGCGATGGAAGGTCCGAACCCAGCCTCGATTTTGCGCAACTCGGTGGTGGTCACCTGTGGGGCCTATGTGTTGATTCGCCTTCAGCCGATTGTGGTGCTGTCTCCCATTGCCTTGGATTTGCTGATATTCATTGGCACGGTTACGGCCTTGGGGGCGTCCTTGGTGGCGATCGCCCAAGTGGATATCAAACGAACCTTTTCTTATTCCACCAGTGCCTATTTAGGCCTGGTTTTCATTGCAGTCGGTACAGAGTGGCCGGGGGTCGCAATCACCATTTTGTTGACCCATGCGATCGCCAAAGCTCTGCTCTTTATGAGCGTGGGGGCCATCATCCTGACCACGAACTCGCAGGATCTCACTGAGCTGGGCGGCTTGGGCCGAAAAATGCCGGCTACCACAGTGGCTTACATCACCGCAGGCTTGGGGATGGTGGGCATTTTTCCCTTGGGATGTTTTTGGGGCTACAACCTGGGCATTGAATTTTTCTGGCAATCGCAGCCAGCACTGGTTGTCGTCTTTTTACTTGTGAATGCGCTAACGGCCTTAAATCTCACCCGGGTGTTTCGCTTAGTGTTTTTAGGCCCAGCTCAACCCAAGTCTCGGCGTGCTCCTGAGGTCGCTTGGCCGATGGCGGTACCCATGGTGACCTTAGTCGGGGTAACGCTCTTGGTGCCTTTGGGAATGCATCAAATGGATCTACTACCGCCCTGGCGATATATCAATGTGGCCGCGTTTGTGTTGCTAATTGCCTCTGGGGTGGCTGGGGCCGCGATCGGCGCGGCCATTCCCCTAAGCCAAGCGTTGGCACGATCCACCCAAAGACCCCTGCGGATTTTGCAAGATTTGCTGGCCTACGATTTCTATACCGAAAAGCTATATCGCCTCACCGTCGTTTGGCTGGTAGCGCAACTGTCTTTGGCGAGCAGCTGGTTTGATCGCTACATCGTTGATGGTGTGGTCAATAGTATTGGGCTCGCCTCACTGATGGGCGGCGAAAGCCTGAAATACAGCATATCGGGCCGATCTCAGGGCTACATCCTCACCATCGTATTTGGGGTAGGGCTATTGGTGCTGTTGACAACTTGGACAATGTGGTAGGGCCGGAGCATGATGCTGAGCGCGTTAATTTTGATTCCTCTTATGGGGGCTTTTATCGTTGGGGTATGGCCGCAAAAGCGACCTGCTCAAGAAGTTAGGCAAGTTGCTCTGCTTGTACAAGTTTTGTCTTTACTGGGCACAATTTTGGTCGCCACCCGGTTCGATGTTCACCAGCCCGATTTGCAGTTTGTGGAATCTCTGCCGTGGATTGATGCCTTGGGACTGACGTATCAGCTGGGGGTGGATGGTTTATCCATGCCTCTGCTGGTGATTAATAGCCTGCTGGGAGCGATCGCGGTCTACGCCAGTGCCACCATGATGCCGCGTTCTCGGCTCTATTTCAGCTTGATGCTGCTGATCAATATGGCGGTGGCTGGTGCATTCCTTGCTCAGAACTTGATTTTGTTCTTCATTTTCTACGAGCTGGAACTGATTCCGTTGTATTTGCTCATTGCCATTTGGGGTGGGCCTAGACGGGGCTACGCGGCGACCAAGTTTTTGATTTACACGGCCACGTCCGGCATTTTGATTTTGGGAGGTTTTCT
>CAZFWL010000413.1:0-3962 GCA_964522775.1 uncultured Halomicronema sp. | reverse complement strand
GATGTACTGACGGTTGACAGTCGCCCGGTGGTTGCGCCGTTGGTGCGCTTTTTGCGGACGCTTTTGCCCATTACGGGGGTGGCGATCGCCTTTGTGACGACGTTTTGGGTATACCGCTGGCTGGGTCGCATCTCGCAGCGTCAGGACTGGTCGGGAGGCTGGCTAGTGCTCACTTTCTTGCTCGTCATCCCCCTCAGCATTCCGCTCTTTTGGGGGCTCGGCGGACTAGGGTTATGGGCCGCCGAGGCGTTGTTGAATGGAGCGCATCTGGCCGTTGGTTACCGCTATTCCCGCACGATCTTGTTTGCTCTGGGGGGCGCGATCGCCATTCCGACCGGGCTGATGGTCGCTATTTTTAGTTTTGTGCTGGGGCGAGTCAATAGTCGCAAACGGCAGCAGATGGCGAAAGAGCAATAGACTCCAGTAATTTTGGCGGGGTTGTCGCGAGCTAGTCGAAGCCGGATAGCTGCTAAGACACTGGCTGCGAATTCAGCGTCCGATCTAGGGTTTCGCCCAGCTTGTCGGCAATACCTTCAACCCAGGCCTCGTCTTGTTTGGTAAAGCTGCGCGGCGCATTGGCTCCCAAAATCAACGCGCCCTTTTGCCCCATGGGCTGACAAATCAAGCCCTGGGTGTTTTCTGGCAGGTAGGTAAATTCCACCCGACCGGGATATAGCTTCATATCCACCAGGTAGACTGCTTTGCCCTTTTCCAACACTCGCTGAAGAATGGCCCCAGTCGTCACTTCGTCAGTGGTTCCTAAAACGCCCCGCCGCATCAACACTTGGCCGTCGTAGTAAGCGACAACCGCCCGGGTCACGGTATTCGTCAACAACAAGTGCGAGGCCCAAGCTAATTCAGTCTGTACGGTTTCGGGTAACGTTTCACTCAGTTCGAATCCTTCTTCGCCCTGCAACTGCACCGCGTCAGGCGTTTTGGGCTGTACTCGTTGCCATAACAGCCCCGTTAGCACAAGGACGGCACACAAAATAATGCCCATTACGTCCGAACGGGCTTGGGATTCCGTCAGGGCGGGCGTCAGTAACCGATTGAGCATTAGCAATGAGCTGCCAAGCATCCCCACGATAATCGGGAGGCGGCGTAGCCAGGCAGTTTGATCAGGGGCAGCCATAAGCAAAGTTGAGCGGCATGGATGTATTGGGCGCAGTCACTCAGCTCCGACCGCGATCGCACGACAGCACATCGCGCTTGCGAGTTATACCAGTTCTCCAAAATCGCGCTACAGATCGGCTCGAAGCGCTCTGGGGGCCAGGGAGCGGGGGAGACAGGAAGTGTAGCCTGGTGCCAGAGAATCGGTATTAAACAGAGCTTGCTGCATTTTACCAATGCAGTTGGACTACCAGCTGGTTAAGACTGCCCGATCAGGATTGCATGCCAGCGACTTGGGCGCAGCGAATCCCTTGTGCCAGGGCTGACGGGGCTTGCCAGCTTCGGCCACCTGACATGGTGAGGACAGAGGCGGAAGGGGAAAGCCGCAACAGAGCGGGTACATCTGGTTTCACGGCGATCGGGCCGAATCTAATTCACCTGCTACCCTATTCATAATCAACTCACCGACGTGCATCGTGTTTGAACACTTACTCCGCCGGTATGAACCCAGCCCTCAAGAAGTGCTGGAAGTTCTGGAACTGCATCAACTCACGTTTGAATTTCGGCAAGAGCAGCACTATCGCGAAGCGTTAACTGCCTATTGTGAGGAGCACGAGCGGCTGGCGCAGCAGCATCAGACTGACCATGCCGCCATGCAAAATGAACCCAATTTGTTTGCCTTGTTTTGGCGGAAAAAAGCCTGAGACAGTATCAGTCCGAGTCCGCCGACTAAGCCGCGAAGTGATAAGGCGGCAACGGCTCGCTACAGATGACCTGCCAGGTCGGCAATTGCTGTTGCCAAGCGTTCATCAATTCTTGGGTAGCGGCAGCGTCTCTCGATAGCAGCACGTGCAACCGCTCTTCGCTATCTTGAGGGGCACTGTGCACCAGTGGAATATCCTGGCTCGCTAGATTGGCGAGGAAATCTTGCAGATCATCAGTTTGTTGTTGCAAGGCGGTTGAGTGATCCTGCAACCGTTGCTTTTTGGCCAAGAAGTAATCTCGCCCTTTCAGGTCATCGGAGATCGCAGGCAAGTCTAGCGGTTGCGGAATGAGTTTGACCAAGTATTCTGCTCGGTCTTGCAGGTGAGTCAGCTTTTGCTGATAAGCTTCGCCCTGAGCGCCGAGAAAAGCTTTGACGGAGTCAACATCTTTGAACTGGGTGCCAAACCGCAGTGGCAGAAGCGGCGAATGGGCGAATAAGTGCCCCAAAATGCGATCGTGGGCTAACACCGCCGTCATCAATTGCGTGTCGTCTGCCTGGAGTTGGGCAATATCCACATCCCGTTCAATGACTGCCCCCACGGGGCCAACGGTGAGCACTTCCACCTGAGCGGTGCCAATGCCCTCGGGCAAATCAGCCGCCACCGTGGAGCTAGGACAGAGCGCATAGAGATAAATCATAAACCGATCAGCAAACAGGGTAGAGGCGGCAGACTGGCATCACTGCTGGTTTTAAGTTACAGGGGTTCTGAACTAATTTCATCGGGGCTAACGGATCACACTGGGGTCATTGCGCCGCTAGTGGGGACAGGAGGCTTCCAGAGCAACGATAGGCCACCGAGGTGCCGAGGGAATAAGGCCCCAATACCTTCCAAATTGTCGAGGGCAGAGCTCTTGCCTGCTTTGAAAAAACTGAGGCAGCTATGCCAACTGATTTGAGTCTCATTCCTAACCATTCCTAAAAGTTGTATGCCCGCCTATCAGTTCCACTCATAGCAGATCATCATTTGCCTGAGTGTTTGGCATGACCAAGCTTGCGGTTGTGGTGACGACTCGTGGTGAGCTCAGATGCGGATGCGGGCATGAGGCTCAGTGCTGGAGGATCTCCCAAAATGGTGAGGTGATGTCCATGTAACGCTTGCCGCGCGATCGCCGCCTTTCTTTGAAGGTTGTCCACTAGAATTATCTACTTGAGAGGAGCCATCGCCCGAACCCCTGTTTGACCTCAATCGATGTTCTGGATTGAAGTTCAAACAAGATTTGTCAACGAGGGCAAGTAACCGGTTTCGGGCCGAACAACGTCGGCAATCGCACCTCTGTAGATCCCAGACCCTAAGATGAAGTAATGACCCAACCGACGAAATTTGAGTTAGTCATGGCTGCGATTCAGCAAATTCAGGCGCAGCTAGACGACATTGACGTGCGGCTCCGACGCATTGAAAAGTCCACCTTAGAGTCCCCAGAACCCCCTAAACCGCCCGGCAACTTGGAGCGGCAAAACGAATTTCTCTCACGGGAATCGCGCAAACAGCGGTTTGTGGAAGATTAAGGTGCTGACTGTGGGCTGACACCTGTTGATCAAGATTTATCGAGTTGAACAGTTCAACCATGAGTAATACCAGTTCTACGAATGGTGGACACACTTTGCCGAGCCCCCTTCGACAAGGGGGCGGCGACAGTGGGGGACCACTACCTGTAGTGCAATTTCAGAGAATCGGTATAACTCCATGACGACTCATAACCTGGGGCAAGTGAGGATGACATGAGGCGATGGCGGCTCCTCATTATCGCTGTGGCCACAGTTTTAGGGCTGGGAGCATTGCTGTGGCTAGTGGATTTTGTGCTGCGATTGCAAGGGGCGATCGCGCTTTTTTCCCCAGTGCTAGCGCAAATATTTTTAATCGCCGTCATCGTAGGGATGCTGGCAGCGATCGCCGCTGGCATCTACTATCTGCGCCCGTTTTTGCGCCCCCAGCGCCAGTCGGCACCTCAAGTCCCCAAAGCGAAATCTGAGGCCGCGCAGGTGGCCCTTTCTGGGGTCGAACAGCAAGTGACCCAGATTCAAGACGAAGTGGCCCGCGCGGCTTTAGAAGAAAAGCTCGCTTCGCTGAAAACAGACTGGCAACAAC
>CAZFWL010000412.1:0-3969 GCA_964522775.1 uncultured Halomicronema sp. | reverse complement strand
TAGGCAGGAAGCAAATTTTAGGACGCTCTTTGCCCGTGAGTTCGGCGGTGTGCTGTTCCCGACGGTGATGGTGCAGCGTTTCAAATCTTTCCGCGACGGTAGCTCATACATGACGTCAAGCATGAGTTCCTCGACGATGCCGCGTAGCGCTCGCGCTCCAGTCTTCCGACGATACGCTTCCCGCGCGATCGCCCGAACCGCGTCTGGCTTGAACTCTAGTTGAACATTGTCCATGCCCATCAGCTTCTGGAACTGTTTGATCAACGCATTCTTCGGCTCGGTCATAATTTCGACCAGCATCTCTTCGTCCAATGGATCCACCACTGTGATTGCCGGAATGCGACCGATGAATTCCGGAATCAGACCGTATTTCACTAAGTCTTGAGGTTCAAGTTGCTTGAGTACGTCAGCGGTGCGTTTGTCACGTGATGCCTGAGTATCACCAGGCTGAATAAAGCCCATCGACTTTTTCCCCGCCCGCTGCTCAACCAGCTTTTCCAAACCCACAAAAGCGCCACCGCAAATAAAGAGAATATTGCTAGTGTCAATCTGGATGCAGTCTTGATAAGGATGCTTCCGGCCCCCTTGAGGCGGCACGTTGGCCACTGTCCCTTCTAGCATTTTCAACAGAGCTTGCTGTACCCCTTCGCCAGAGACGTCGCGAGTAATCGACGGATTCTCACTTTTGCGCGCAATCTTGTCGATCTCGTCAATGTAGATGATGCCGCGTTGGGCTTCCTCAACGTCTAGATCGGCGACTTGCAGCAGACGTAGTAGGATATTCTCCACGTCTTCGCCAACATAGCCCGCTTCTGTCAGCGTGGTGGCATCAGCTACCGCAAACGGGACATCGAGAACTCGTGCCAGGGTCTGCGCCAGCAGCGTTTTCCCAGAACCTGTCGGGCCAATTAGCAAAATATTGGCTTTTTGGATTTCGACGGTATCCTCCGCATCCTCACCCTGACTTTGCAGATGGCTGAGTCGCTTGTAGTGGTTGTACACTGCGACGGACAAGACTTTTTTTGCCTCATCCTGGCCGATCACGTGCTCGTCTAAGTAGCTCTTGATTTCGCGTGGCTTAGGCACTTGACTAAAAGAAATTGGAGAAGGCGTCCGCCGCCGCTCGGGTGTCTGCTCGCGACGGGGCACGGACTGAGGAACCGTGGCCCCTGAGTCAAACAATTCCTCGTCCAAAATCTCGTTGCATAAGTCAACGCATTCATCGCAAATGTAAACACCAGGTCCAGCAATGAGTTTGCGTACCTGCTCTTGTGATTTGCCACAAAAGGAACATTTGAGATGGGAGTCGTACTTAGACATGGTTACCCCTATTGCGATGCGGCAGCTGCGGTAGCAGTTATCAATGAGTCTTGTGCTAAGACCTGGTCAATCAAACCGTAATTTTTCGCTTCTTCGGCAGACATGTAAAAGTCGCGTTCAGTATCCGTTTCAATACGTTCTAACGGTTGTCCACTGTGATGAGCAATTAACTCATTAAGCCGCTGCTTATGGTAGAGGATTTCTTTGGCTTGAATCTCAATATCCACCGCTTGGCCTTGAGCACCGCCCAGAGGCTGGTGAATCATAATCCGTGCACTTGGCAATGACAACCGTTTGCCAGGAGCACCGCCGCATAACAAGAACGCACCCATGCTAGCGGCCAACCCAAAACAGATGGTGACTACATCTGGTCGAATTTGCTGCATGGTGTCGTAAATGGCCATGCCAGCTGTCACTGAACCACCTGGGGAGTTGATGTAGATTTGAACGTCTTTTTCTGGCTCTTCAGCGTCTAAAAACAACAGCTGAGCAACGATGGCGTCCGCAATCTGATCATTCACAGGAGTGCCGAGAAAAATGATGCGCTCCCGCAATAGTCGGGAATAGATATCAAAGGCCCGCTCACCCCGGCCAGACTGCTCGACCACCATGGGTAAAACACTCTGGACCGTCTGATGCAGATGGCTTTGACTCGCTAACGTGTGATTTGTCTGAGATTGCAACACCATTAAATTGTTGATTGTTCTTATCTGTAATGACAGTGCAGCTAATCGGACTCAGATGTACCTGACGACTGCTTGGCTCGATGAACGAGCGTTATGTGCAGAGTCATTGATGTCTATGAGTCTTTAGAACTGCTAGACAACATTATGCCCCAACCAAGAGCTTGCTAGCCGAGCTTGATTAAAAGGTCGAAACCTAGAAATCTGCGATTTGCCCCAAAGTGTAGACCAATTTTCCAGTTTCTGACCCCTGCCAGCTTCATTAATCTTTGTAGTCTAATGTTTTGCGTGGCCAGGGCCTTGGTCATGTTGGTTGGTACGACTTTAGGGCTAATACTACTGCTATTCCTCTTCGGTCTCAGTGGCGACAGCCGTCGTTTCAATCGTGGTCGTGGTTTCAGCCTCGGCCGCTGGCTCTATCGGAGGAGCCGTTTCTGCGACAGGTTCGTTCTCTTCGTTGGGGTCGGCTTCAGCCGCTGCGAGAGTGCCTTCAGGAACCAGTTCAACGGTGTTGTTATCAACTAGCCATTTTAAGATTTTCTCTTGAAGCAGCTCTTCGTTGACGACCTCACGCAGGCGATCGGGGTCAACTTCCTCAGGGTTGCTGACTTCATCCATCATTTCTTTCATGCGTGCGGCAACATCGTCTTCTTCAATCTTGATGGACTCTTGCTTGGCAACCTCTCCCAATGCCAACGTCCGACGCAGTCGATCAATCGCTTCAGGGCGAGAGCGCTCGCGCATATTTTCAATAATTTCTTGAGTCAACATCTTGCTGATGTCAATGCCTTGACGACTCAGTTGTACGGCTGCCTGCTGAACCAGATGATTTGCTTCGCGACGAATCAGTGTTTCGGGAATTTCCGCATCGAGATGCTTGAGGAGAGCTGTCAACAAAGCCTCAAATTGGTTGGCTTCGGTCTTATCTTGGGCCTCTTGTTGATATCGCTCTTCCAGAGACTTGCGAAGCTCTTCCAGGGTCTCAAACTCGCTAACTTCTTCTGCAAAGTCGTCGTCTAACTCAGGGAGTTCCTTCTCCTTGAGTTCCTTCACCGTCACGGTGAAGGTGGTTGCTTTGCCCGCCAAATCTTCCTGGGGATAATCTTCAGGGAATTTCAACGACAGCTCTTTGGTTTCCTCAAGGTTCATTCCCACGATGCCTTCCACAAAGCCATCGATAAAGCCGCCTTCTTTGATTTCGAGTTGGAAGTCTTCAGCGCTCCCGCCTTCAAACGCTTCAAAAGAGCCATCTTCCTGCTCGACTTTGCCTTCAAAATCGACGACAGCAACATCTCCCATCTGGGCAGCGCGATCTTCAATAGGTACCAGCGTCGCTAGGTTGAGTTGATACTGTTCGATAACCTCATCAACCTTGCTATCTTCGTATTTCACCTCTTCGGCTTGGACTTCAAGGCCGGTATATTTTTCTAGGGTGACCCGGGGCGGCACATCGACAGACGCCTGGAACGTCAGGGCTTCGCCGGGGGTGTATTGCTCGATCAGCTCGTCGAACTCGGTAGTCAGCTGGTAATTGCCAATAGCCTCAATTGACTCATCTTTGATGGCTTGTTCAACTGCTTTTTGGACAAGCTCTTCTAAGGCTGCAGCTTTGATTTGCGCGGTGCCAAAGCGCTGCAAAAAGACTGGACGGGGAACTTTGCCAGGACGAAAACCCGGGATCCGCACCGTTTTGATTAATTTCTTTAGGACCTTTTCATAGGTTTGCTTGGAAACCTCGGCGGGCACTTCAATTTGCAACCCCACTTGGCTATCGGGCAGTTGTTCTTGAGTAACTTTCATGAAAGAGTCCTAACTTCCTATGCGAATCGTCGAAAAATATTTTGGCGGACAGTGCTAAATCAGCAGAACTGTTCCGGTGCAATGACTGTCGAAATTTGACGCAGTTAGCTATCATACTGCATTCACGGGACAACATAGCTGAAGGATTTCAAGGCATCTTAACGAT
>CAZFWL010000411.1:0-3976 GCA_964522775.1 uncultured Halomicronema sp. | reverse complement strand
CCCATAGCGTTTCATATGAAGCGGTTCCAGGGGCAATCATTATCGGCAATGATAATTTCGGGAATAACGGCTTAGGGAGCTATACCAGTCGAGAAGATGGCTTCCCTAACGGTTTTGACCATTCCTGGGAAATGGAAGTTAAGCCGCTTTGGGCTTCCAATCAAATCTATTGGGAAAGGGTTTTTACCGGATTCTCGACCGATACCGGGCCGCAAAGGTTTAGTTCTGGTGACCAGACAGCAACCTGGGATCACTTCATCGTTACAACCACCAGACGCTACGCCTTCATCGGTTGGATTGATTACAACTGCAACAGCAGCCAAACCTTCGAGCAGCTCAAAGAACGCAACAAAAACCGAATGAACAGCGTGGTGGGTTCTGTTGCTTTGGGTTGGGATGACGAATACGGCATCGTTGAGCCTGCCTACTATGGGCAAGCCAGCGCTTGTCATCGGCCACCGGGGAATCAACCGTTACCGACACCCCCACAAGGAGACCATATGGGCTGCTGTGACGAAACCTTAGAGCTGCTAGAGGCGATTTATTTACGCCTAGGCGTGGATGAATTTCCGGTCAAAGCTCCTCCGCTTTTGACTCAAGAGAATGATGCCGAGGGCACCTTTGAAAACCACGCTCAACTGTGGGAATGGATGGCGAGAAACCTGGATGCCGTGATGGGACAGTTCCCAATCAAAATCAAGATCAAAGACTCTGACCCGACCCAAGAAGGTAACCAGGAAACTGAGATTAAGTTGCCGAATGTGGCTGAGACGCTGGCCGAAATGTTTGGCTTGGTGTATCAGGCCGAAAGCAATGGCGACCTAATTACCGAAATGCTGTTACGCCTCATTCCAGAGGTTTTATCGACCAAGAACGCGGCCCTGATTGGCCAGAGTTACAGCAAAGCGAATGCATCGGCTTTGGGCTACAAAATCAACTCTAAGGAAGTGAAGGTTGATTACAACTTTGACTTAGAAGAATCACAGTCTTTACCGAGATTCCTAACCGAGACTCAGAAGCGCTTAACGGTGCCACAGGATGACTCGCGCGAGTCGATTATCGACATCATGGCCAAGCTGGAATTTGCGGCTGGCATCATCAAGAGCGCTTTTTACGTGAAGCCTTCGGAGTCGGGGCGGCTGCTTCAGGCCATTGAAACCATGATTCAGGATGAAGCGCTGAGCATCCCCAATAAGGAGCAGTGGCGAGACTGGCTGCAACGGATGAACCGGGAAACCAGTCGCCACAATGCCGAGCAGTCTATTCAGCCGGAAATTATTGAGGACATTCACGAGGGGATAGACAAGCTCTGATGGTGGCTATCTCGCTAAAATCGCTCGCGAGTCGGGCTACCAGAGAGCTGGTAGGCGACAAAGGGACGCGAGTAATCGAAACCGGGCTTTCGTTTAGCGATGCGGGACAAGGGCCGGACGGCATCATAGGCAAGATTATCGACAAAGTGTTTCGGGGGGCGGGGTGGCTCACTGAGGGGCTGTTTGGTCTGGCTAAGTGGGGACTGTCGAAGATTAACTTTGGCCGGATTTGGGGCTGGCTGGTGAATCGGGCGGCGCGGCTTGCGGTGTTTGACTGGAACCAGACCGATATTGAAATTGCCAACCTGCAGCGAGGGAACACCGTTTCTATGTTTGCGATCTGGGGCAGTGCGACGGGTTCAACGCTGGGCTGGCTGACGGGTATTGGTGTGGGCTATGCCATCGGTCTAACGGTGCCAGTGCTAGGCGGCTCTACATTGGCGAGAGCGATCGCCAGTGCGACCAGTGCCGAAGCGATTGATGAAATCCAAGGGGTGTTGCGAGCCGCCATCAATCAAACGGTGGAAGTCGCCGCCAGTAACACTCTGCTCGAAGGCTACAAACGCTTGCGGGGGCTGATTAAGCGAGTCCCGCCGTCTGTACTAGCCACCTACTTTGGCCCGGAGAATGCCAAGTTCATGCTGGAAGTTTGGGGGAAGGACGGAGCGCCATCACTCACCTTTGCCGGGTCAGTAGAGACCGCGATCGACCGGATTGACAGCGGGAAGGTCAGAGCCTTTGTCGAAAATGCGGTTGAGGAATACATCGATTCCTTCATTGAGAGCGGCTACATCGTTGCCAACGAATTGGATGCGGCTTATCAGCAGTTCAAGATGCAGAACCAGCGCAATGGGTCAGACGCAGCGCGGGCCGTCACCATCATTCCTGATACCAGCGCCCCCCATGAGCGCTTCTATGTTGAGGGGACGGAAGCCAACGTTAAAGAGCGGGTAAAACAGACCATTACAAATTTGCGGGCCATTGGTCACCGTGACGTGGGAGAAATCGTGGGCCAGCCCATTGGGGAATATTTGCGAGCCCAGCCCCATCGACGGAAAGCGACGGTTATTTTCAAATCGATTGACGGGAGAGCTACCACGCTGCCAGATGGCACCATTGCCAGGCGAGCTGAGTACACCATTCCCGATTTGGAGCTGGTCGTTAACTGGAATGAGCTAAAGCGGGCCGTGAGGCCATACAACTGGGGTGAGTGGCGAGCGACAGCCAACCTAGACAACGGGCGACAAATGGCAGTCTATGGGGCGACTGGGGGTGAGGCAGAACGGAAGTTACGCGACCTGTTAACCCTATCCAGTGCTGAGATTGTCACACTTTCTATCAGTCAGGAGAAAGACCGCGACTTCCGACTGCGCAAGCGTACGACGCGAATGTATCCCTATCGCCTGAAACTGCTAGTGAGGCGCTATGACCCGGATGGCAGTAGTTATATCGACGCCGACGGGAATGCCTACTCGGACAACAATTTTACGATTCCACTCTGGCCCGATGAAGAGCCCCCAGAGTTCACGCAAACATCCTTCGTTTAGAGGTACCTATGCCTATCAATAACCCGATCGCCCTATACGAATTAGACTTCACAAAGTTAGTCCCACCGGGCTTTTGTGGCTGGTTCTCCGGTCTATCGGTGCTCCCTGGCTGGCTAATTGCCGATGGTTCAGCGTTGAGCCGCACCGTCTACGCTGATTTGTTTGCCGCGATAGGGACAGCTCACGGCAATGGTGACGGCTCCACAACGTTCAATATCCCTGACATGAGGGGCGAGTTTATTAGAGGCTTTGACAATGGCCGGGGGATCGACGCGGGCCGCATCTTTGGCAGTGCCCAGTCTGACAGCATAGGCGCACACACACATACAGTCCGAACACGAAACAACACTGTAGCGGGCTCTACCGACCTGACCTCTTTACGCGCTGGCTGGACTCAAGGCGGCCTAACCAGTGAGGCTGCTGGGGCAATCAATAACAATGGGGCGGGAATAGGCTCAGAAAGCAGGCCCCGAAACATCTCATTTCTTGGGCTAATCAAATACTAGGAGCCTCTATGCCAGCACCCACGATTTACCACTATCACCCAGTCACAGGCGAGTTTTTAGGGACTGGGCAGCCACAGCCGTCACCAAAGGAGCCGGGTGCCTGGTTGTTCCCGGCTCACTGCACGACTACGGCACCCCCGGATGAACAGGCGGGCCATGTGCGAGGGTGGGATGGCTCGCAGTGGCGGCAAGTGCCGATTCCAGAACCCGAGCCGCCAGAGCCAGAGACCGAACCGGAGCTCGTGAGAGATTTGGCCGGACTGGCTCAACGGATGAACGCGAATATTGACTGGCTCCGGCTGGTCAAGGGCAATGGGGCGGCGGCGGAGCTGGCCCGGTACGTGTCTTTGCAGGATATCGAGAATGCCAGAGCCTATTGGGTGTTTCTCGATTCTGAAGGGGATTTAAGCGAGTCTCTGAAGGATGACATCGGGGCGGCGGCGATCGCCTCTAATTTGGGTGATTTGTTCGCTAAAATAGCTGGAGAATCTTAAGCTACATAGATACAAACTGGTGAAAATCTGGTGAAGGTTTAATTCTTAAACCTTGAAACCATTGCAAATAAAGGCTTTTGAGACGTTTAGCCTGACTTTGGGGGAGTAGGGGCGTG
>CAZFWL010000410.1:0-3982 GCA_964522775.1 uncultured Halomicronema sp. | reverse complement strand
AAGATATTTGCCCGAGGACGTCACCTAGCTTGCAGCTGAACCGCTGCGATCATAGGTCGCCCGAAAACTCGGATGCACCTTGCCTTGGATGCGATTCCAATATTGGGTGACATCAGCTTCGAGACCGACATCGGCGGCAAGACGAGTCATCATTGCTTGCTGACGGCGCTTGACGTTGCGGTTATGGCCCATGAGCAAGGTACGAGCCTTGAGTTCAAGGTCAGCCAAAGCGGCAGGAGCATCGGCAACGGTGGCCATCGAAGTCGCGACGGGAGCCGCCTCAGCAGCGGTTTCACCAGTGCGATAAGCAACGCCACGGTAGACCAAGTCCAAAGTTGGCTGCTGAACCGGATGCTTTTTCACCGAGCGAAAACGAATGTCAACGCCGCGATACTTGCCGACCTCAGCTGTGTCGTTCATGGCCACAGCAGGTGGGTTGTAGTCGTATTGAATGCCACGATAAGTAAGTTTCATGAGTCGCCTCCATACAGTTCCATTTGAGCCGGAATGTATTGTCGGCGCGTTCCTTCGGAGTCCGGTGCCCCCTACTTCCGTCCTCATCTCTTCGCTGAAGAGACAAGAGGATGAACGATTTATCCTTTACTTCTGTATTATAAGCTACCGTTTTTAGAAGTATCAACGTTTCATTACGAAAGCGTGATGCGGTTTTCTACACCTGCCAGGTCTGAGGCGACATCAATGACCCTCAAACAGCATTTCAAAGATGATTTGTGGGAAATAGTGCTCTCTTCGGCTCAAATCTGAGTCTTTGCAGGTGGCAGCCTTTCGTGAATATTTATTGCATCTCCAGGTTTTTAAGGGTGACCCATTTTTGCCCTGTGTGGCGCAGCAGAGCGATCGCGCCTGCCGTAAACCGATACTCTGCGGGTCGCTGCTCGAATTCCGGCCATGCTTGGCGAAAGGCGGCTGATTTTAAATCTCGAAAGGCAATTGTGAGGTGGGGATGGAAAGGGCGATCGCGCGATCGCTGATCCACAATGTCGAGGTTAGTCGCCATATAGTGGCTGAGCTCGGTCTGCAATTGCATGAGCTCAGGTGTGGGTTCCACCGCCAGAAAAATCACCCGTGGGGGAAAGGCCCCAAAGCCTGATAGGTGGATGGGGACAGGGGCTATTAATGGACGAAAGTCTGCCAGCGTTGCAAACAGGCGATCGCGCGCCTCATCTGGCCAAGTGAATGGGGGTTGTAGAGTAATGTGCGGCGGCGATTTCAGCGCGGCCTGGCTCTGGTAATGTTCTCGAAAGTAATGCTTCAGCGCGGTGGCTTCAGCCTGAATGGTGGGTGGCGGGATCAGTGCTAAAAAGTAGCGCGACTGAGACGAGTTAGTAGCGGCGGTAGTGGAGTCTGGCATCAGGCAAAAGGATGAAGGAGCCGCCAGCGATCGCGGCTGGGGTGTGGCTTTCCGTTACGATAAGCCCGGTAAGGCAAGCGGGATCAGTATGCTAATAAAGCACATACTGCACCAGCCTGCATCGGCAGCTGCGGTTGGCTAAACCGCCCTGTGAACCGACCCGCAAATTTCGCTAACGTTAAGTTTATGGATATTGTCCATGCCTTGGTTCGTCAAGATTGAACGAGGAATCATTCACAAAGCGGCTTTTGATGAGCATGTACCCGCTCACGTGGCCTATGTGAAAAACTTAATTGCTCAGGGACATCAGGCCCGTACGGGATATTGGGCTGAGCGGGGCGGCGGCATGTTGCTATTTCAGGCGGCATCGATGGCGGAAGCAGAGGTGATCGTTCAGGCTGATCCGCTGATTAAAAACGGGTGTGTGGAATACGAGTTGCACGAGTGGTGCATTGTGGTGGAGTAGAAGAGAGCTATGGCGGATTCAGATAACGGCTATAAGATCCTGAGTGACAATCGCCAGGCCCGTCACCAATACGAAGTACTGGAAACCTTTGAAGCTGGAATTGAGCTGAAGGGCACGGAGGTTAAGTCGATTCGCGCGGGCAAAGCGAATCTGAGAGATGGTTTTGCCCAGGTGAGAGACAGCGAAATTTGGCTGCACAACGTGCATATTTCGCCCCACAGCACCACGATTCAGCAATACAACCATGACCCGCGCCGCACTCGTAAACTGCTGCTGCACAAAGGCGAAATTCGCAAGCTGATCGGCAAGGTTGAGCAAAAAGGACTGACCTTGGTGCCGCTGAAAATTTATGTCGTGCGCGGCTGGATTAAGGTGACGCTGGCTCTCGCTAAAGGTAAAAAGCTGCACGATAAACGGGATTCGCTGAAGCGTAAGCAAGAGAAGCGTGAGGTCGAGCGGGCGTTGAAAGGGCGGTATTAGTTGCCAGCTCATTGAATGGTCGTCGTGCTTTGCCAGGGGGCGAGGGAGCAGGAGAGCTGTGCTTTGGCGGATCTTGAGGCGGACTTTTCGGGGTTCTATGCCGTTCTGATGATTCCAGAAGGGCGGACAGATTTGGGCGAAAAGGATCGGTAGGCGATCGCTCTAGCCATTCCATGCAGCTTGCTGTTTCCTGACAGCTGGGAGGAACGGTTGAGCGATCTCTGCATTGGGCTTATACCGATTCTCTGAAATTGCACTACAGATCGTGGATCCCCCGCTGTCGCCGCCCCCTTGTCAAAGAGGGCTCAGCAAAGCGTGTGATATGTAGACACCGCTCTTAGAACTGGCATTACCCCAAGGTGCAATAGGCTTCGCCGCCTTGCTCGATCCAGCCGCAGATGAGGCCTGAGGTCGATTGGGCGGAGGCACAGCGACCGTCGGCATCAATGACAATGACGCCCCCTTCGCCTTGCACGCGGTTGACCAGATACTCAATGCCCGCCTCGGCAGCAGCGGCGACATCCAGACCGCGCCACTGCATAAACATGGCGATGGTCTTGCCGAGCACCGTTCGCAAAAACTCTTCGCCATAGCCAGTAGCGGATACCGCGCAGGATTCGTTATCGGCAAAAACGCCCGCGCCAATAATCGGGGTATCGCCCACACGTCCCCAGTGGTTGTTCACTAAGCCTCCAGTGGAGGTTGCCGCCGCCAGGTCACCGTAAACATCACGAGCGACTGCGCCCACGGTGCCCAGCTTTTCGGAAGGGCTGACCCGCTCATGGTCCAAAGTAATGCGTCCAGCCGCTTTGGCTTCTTTGAGCTGTTCAATGCGGGCTTGGGTAATGAAATAGTCCTCGTGACAGCGCTCTAGCCCACAGAGGTTGGCAAATTCCATCGCGCCCTCTCCCATTAACAGCACGTGTTTGCCGTGATTGAGCACATGGCGAGCGAGCGAAATGGGATTTTTGATTTCACTGACGCAAGCAACGGAACCCGCCCGCAAGTCCGCCCCGTTCATCAGCGCTGCATCCATTTCGACCTGCCCTCGGGCATTCAGCACGGAGCCGCGCCCGGCATTGTAAAGGGGATCGTTTTCCAGCAGGGTGACACAGTATTCCACTACATCGAGGGCGCGATCGCCCTGAGCCAAACGCTGGCGGCCTTTTTCTAAAATAACGTGGATGCTCTGCTTAAATTCAGCTTCACCCGCTTCGTATTTCAAATCTTCGAGGGAACCTGATCCGCCGTGGATCATCAGGGAGTAGGAGTTAGACATTGGTTGGTGCGCGCCCCATCTAATGGGAACGACTTTGCTTAGATTTGCTTTATGAAATAAATCTTAAGACACCTTAATGCGTATCGAAACCCCTACTCACGGAACCATTCACCCACCTATCGCCGCATCCACGACCATCAATCCAGATGGTGATTTCTGGCCACCCTTAACTCTCTTGCCAGATGAATTTGCCTTCGCGCCAGAGGGCCACCACAATACCGATCGCGTACTTGGTAATGGTTTCGCCAAACAGCAGCGACACCATCTCAGTCGTTGAGAGCACGCCCGCAAAGGCCACGAGGGTAAACAGCAGCGTATCGAGGGGAATGGACACGGCATTGCTGCCAGCCACGCGAACGAGCCACGGATAGCGCAGGAGTGTTTG
>CAZFWL010000409.1:0-3992 GCA_964522775.1 uncultured Halomicronema sp. | reverse complement strand
TGAAACCGAAGCGCCGTGGACGGTGCCGACCTGGCGACTATCGACAGGCGATGCACCAGAATTGTTACGCGTACTCCGTCGGGCGGCGACCACGCCCATTGCCGAAAGCTCTCTAGAGGCACTCTTGACCCAGGTACAACAGCGCTGCCAAGGCTATGGCAAGGAAGGCAAGGCGATCGCGCAACGTCATCAGGCTTTGTTTGAATTTTTAGAGACAGTGGGCGATCGCTGGCGCGTGTTTCGGGTGGGCGAGGTCACGGTGGATATTGTGGTCGTTGGAGAAACGGCGGGGGGCTATGTGGCTTTGCAGACGCAGAGTGTGGAGACGTGAGTCGAAGGGTCCGAGGGTGGCGGGGGCATCAATTGTGGAATAGCAACTTCCACGAACCAATTCACCCCATAGCAATGCGGTTGGCGAGTACTGACGGACTTGTTGAGACCTGGGACTGAGGCCGGGGTCTAGAAACGGTGTCCACTTTGGGTCATGCTATTAGCGAACGTAATTCCAGTTGGGAGATAACTGATGGCAGAGATGGATCCGGTTAAGTTGATGAAGCAAGAGGTGGGCAGGGCCGCTGCCGCCAAAGTGCAGTCTGATACGGTTGTGGGACTGGGCACAGGTTCCACCACAGCCTTTGCCATTCAGTTTTTGGGCGATCGCCTCGCATCTGGAGAACTTAAAAATATCAAGGGTGTTCCGACTTCGTTTCAGGCATCGGTATTGGCCAAGAAGTATGGCATTCCGCTCACCACCCTGGATGAGGTGGACAAGATTGATATTGCGATCGACGGCGCAGACGAAGTTGATCCCCAGTTCAACTTGATTAAGGGCGGCGGCGCGGCGCATACCCGCGAAAAAATCGTGGATGGCTTGGCCGAGCAGTTCATCGTTGTGGTTGATAGCTCCAAGTTGGTAGAAAAATTAGGCTCGACCTTTGCCTTGCCCGTGGAAGTATTACCGATGGCGGTAGCCCCCGTCACCCGGGCCCTGGAAGCATTGGGCGCAGCGGTAGACCTGCGGATGGGAGTCAACAAAGACGGCCCGGTGATTACCGATCAGGGCAACATGGTGCTGGATGCCAAATTCGAGGCGATCGCGAATCCCGCTGAGATGGAAGCACACATCAACAACATCCCTGGGGTGCTAGAAAACGGTCTATTTGTTGGCGTTACGACCGAAGTGCTCATTGGGGAAGTGAAGAACGGGGAAGCTTCTGTTCGTAACCTGTAAGGCCATAGCGCTCGTTTGCGGGCTGATGAAGCCAATACCAATTATTCAGAGTCAGTCCGCAGCTTAAACCACACAAACCTAAAGTTTTAGGGTGAGAGGGTAATGCCATATATCAATCTGCAAATCACAACAGGGGCCACACGCGAGCAAAAAGCCGAATTAGTTAAAGACATGACGGCATCGCTCGTGCGCGTGCTGGGTAAAAAGCCAGAGCACATTCATATCGTCATTCAAGAAATCAATGAAGAAAATTGGGGTTACTCCGGTCTCTTGACTGATACTTGGAAGCAGCAACAATCCTCGGCTACGCCGCAGCCGTAATCATCCTAAAGTTTGGCAATTCCATCACGGGGGTGTGACTCCGTTGTTGTTCATAGCAAGAACAACAGTCCTTTTTAAACCTTCAGCAGAAATCGTTAGGATAAGCACTGACCCGTTTCATCGTTAAGCCTCAGACTCTACAGAATGCAATATCGACGATTTGGTCGGACCGAACTACAGATGCCGGTGTTTTCCTGTGGAGGAATGCGCTATCAACATGCCTGGAAAGATGTGCCCGAGTCACAAATTCCACGCAAGAATCAAGAAAACTTGGAAGCGACTATCCGGCGCTCGCTGGCAGTCGGCATCAACCATATTGAGACCGCTCGCGGGTATGGCACCTCAGAAGTGCAACTGGGTAAAGTGCTCCCCAAGCTGCCTCGCGAGCAAATCATCGTACAAACCAAGGTGTCACCGAAGCCCGATCCCAAAGAGTTCCGCATGACTTTGAAACAGTCCTTGCAGAATTTGCAGCTGGACTACATTGACCTGCTGGGCATCCACGGCATCAATACCCCTGAGACTTTGGAATGGGCCATTCGTCCCGGCGGCTGTTTAGACGAGGCCCGCCAGTTGCAAAAGCAGGGCCGCATTCGCCACATTGGCTTTTCGACCCACGGCCCCACCCATGTGATTGTCGACGCCATCAACACTGGGCAGTTCGACTATGTAAACCTGCACTGGTATTACATCAATCAGGACAACTGGCCCGCAATCGCTGCGGCCACTCAACAAGATATGGGGGTCTTCATCATCAGCCCGACGGACAAAGGGGGCCATCTTTACAATCCGCCGCAAAAGCTGGTGGATTTGTGTGCGCCACTCAGTCCCATCGTGTTCAATGATTTGTTTTGCCTCAGTCATCCTCAGGTTCACACCCTCAGCCTGGGCGCGGCCCGACCCACTGATTTTGACGAGCATTTAAAAGTATCGCCGCTGCTGGCAGAAGCCGACACCAACCTGCAACCCATCTTGCAACGGTTAGAACAAGCCGCCATTGATGCCCTTGGAGCCGATTGGCTACGCACTTGGAAGCTCGGCTTGCCTAGCCCTGATCAAACCCCTGGCAACATCAACATTCCGATCATTCTCTGGCTGCGTAACCTGCTGGAAGCCTTTGACATGCAGGAATATGCTGAAGCCCGATACAACCTACTGGGCAATGGCGGGCATTGGTTCCCCGGTAACCAAGCGGACAAACTGAATGAAGTCGATTTGCAGACAGCGATCGCTCAAAGTCCCCACGCTGACAAAATTCCGACCTTTCTCGCTGAGACGCACCAACGCCTCCAGGGCAAAGCCGTCCAGCGACTTTCTAGCTCTTAGCCGCGACGGCATCGACAGCCACCCATCATTGATATGAACATACCTGTTTAGAGTGTTGGCAGGATCTTTCGCTGTCACCACCCTTTTGCTAAAGAGGCTATTCATTAACGGGGTGGGAAGTCCCGCGTCACGACTCCAGCTATTTGGGTTGGCTCAGCGCGTTGTGGCTTCCTCGCGAAAGCACTGTGAGAGAAGAACCCTTACGGTTTAATGTAAGAGACATCACAAAATTCCAGAATGATCGTGATATCCACTCAGGAAATTACTATCTTCTGACTCTTTAAATTCGCCCGCTCTTAAAAACGCCTGATTCCCTCTGTCCTGATGAAAGAACTGCTTTATTTAGAGGTGCCAACTCCCGATACCCTCTCGGTACGGGCCTGGCTACAGGAACAATGGCAACCCTCCCAAGGAAAGGCGATCGCCACGTTGGATGGGGTGCGATTAGAGTTTGGCTCTCAAGCTGCCTCGACCGATTTGCCCTCGGCCTTGTCAGTGTTCGTGTGGTCATTGCAGCGCACGACCTATCTCAAAGTCTTTCGTTGGGGCGATCGCGCAATTCCTCAAGAATCCTCCCTACTCAAGCAGCTAGAGCGAGCGATCCGAGCAGAATTTCCGCCCACATATCCGGAATTACCGCCCTTCAATCCGGCTGAGTCAACGATTTTCGAAGCCTTAACGGACCATTTCCCGAAAACCGTGCAATATTTTCAACGGATGCCGAACGGTGAAGCCGACCTACAGCGGGTTTATTGGTGGGAGCAACGATGGTGCGACAGCGTGCGATCGCCCAAAACCCCCAAACAGGTCATTTTCCGCAGTACTGACTCCGCCGCAACCCCAACCAGTGACGATGACTCCTTTGACCTGATCTATGTTGGCGGCGCATTGGGAGTCGTTCATGCGGCGGTTATGGCGAATCTCGGCTATCGGGTGTTGCTGATTGAGCGGCTGCCCTTTGGCCGCATGAATCGCGAGTGGAATATTTCTCGTCAGGAATTTCAGAGTTTGATCGACTTGGGGCTCTTTACTGAAGAAGAGTTTGAAGCCCTCATTGCCCGTGAATATGAAGACGGGTTCAACAAGTTTTTTGACGCGAACAATCCGGCGGTGG
>CAZFWL010000408.1:0-4004 GCA_964522775.1 uncultured Halomicronema sp. | reverse complement strand
CTTCATCGGCTGGGCCGTGCAGCGCTAATTTACCCTTGAACTGAAGGGCGATGTAATCCTGTTTACGCCGCACCACCATGGCCGTAGTTGCTTCCAGGTTGATGGTGATCTGGTGAAAGCCCTCAAGCTCTAGAGACGAAGACAGAAGCGATCGCAACCCTAACGCTTGAAATACAATTTGCACCCAGCCGGTAGTGGGATTTTCATTGGTGACAAAATACTCTCGGGGCAAACCACTGAGATCAAACAGTGCCACCCCCAGGATGTCAGTAATTTTGAGTGAACTCTTAACAGGGGAAGTCAAATCAGCTTGAACAGTAGAAGCAGTAGCATTTGCCATAGTGGCGGAAGAAGATAACAGAACATGAAACGTGATGCCCCTTGAATGCTGTAAAAACAACGTGTGCACGAGTAGGCTAAATCTCGTTTGCAAAGCTTAAATTGCCGCCCTTGTTAGTCAAGTTCTAGTGTCAAAACTAACCGCGAAAAGAAACGCTTTTATGCAGACAGTCCTATTCTGCCCACTTAGGTTTCTCCTTTACAATTTCACACCGCTGCGCTAAGAACAACACCCACAGCTTTAGCGATACCGAATTTCGCCCCTCGACGACACCGTTTTTCCAGCAACCTCACTAAAAGAACATCTGCATTCAAAGCTCCTCAGTCTCTTCTTTAATTTCCTGTTAAATATACTGACTCTGTTTAGCAATCGCACGGCTTTTTGAGAAAACTCAGTGTTGCTTAATCTCGACCTGCAACAAGGGTCAAATTTCGCCAAGGAATTACGTAATGAAACGGAAATTCTCAAAAATCAGGAACTAAGGACTTCGGTGATTTTACTTAATATTTGAAGGCGATCGCTCAATTGCTTCGAGCTTGTCTATCTTCAACCCAACCTCACGAGATCAGATTCTTAAATTTGGTGGCTGAGGAATTGAGTATTCATACTGGGTCAGGGGCGACAGCATATCCCCAAGTGCGACCTGCAGCTGGGTTGAGGACGAGAGGCTGAGTGAAAAGATGAAATCCGAATTAAACCTAGAGACTAATGCTGGCAACCGAGCCACCATCGACCCGATAGTTGGCTCCAACAATAAAGCTTGATAATTGAGAACAAAGGAAAGTAATGACCGCTGCGACTTCCTGAGCTTTCCCACGACGCTGCAGTTCTAAATGAGGCCGCTTTTCTTTCAGGAAAGTCGCGATCGCCTGATCGAAGCTAACCCCCAATTTGTCGGCCCGCTGCTCCATCATGGCATCGGTCATGGGCGTAGCAATGAATGCCGGAGAGACTGAATTCACGAGCACACCATCTTTGGCGTAAGCTTTCGATAGGTTTTTGGCAAAGTTCAGTAGCCCCGCTTTGGCCGCGCAATAGGGCATCTCGTCGGTGTAGGGCTGCACCGCATCTTCCGACGTGACGAGGACGACGCGCCCCCAGCCCGATTTTTGCATCAGAGGAATAAAGGTGCGACAGCCTCGGACGGCTGCCATCAAATCAACTTCAATCGCTTCGTGCCAATCGTCGTCGCTGATATCCATAAAATCCCCTGTAGCGCCAGTGATGCCTGCACAGTTGACCACGATGTCCACAGTGCCGTAGTGCGCCACAATCTGATCGCGAGCGGCTTCTACTTTCGCCAGGTTCCTAAGATCAGCCTTTACAGCAAAGGCTTCGCCGACGGTTTGCACCTCTTCTACCGTGGCCTGCAATTGTTCCGAAGTCTTGTCAAGTAGAGCAATTTTAACGCCCTCGTCTGCCAGCAGCTTTGCCGTTGCGCGCCCCATGCCCGAGTCGCCGCCTGTGATTAAAGCGACCTTGCCTTTAATTCCGAGTTCCATACCATTAACCTAACCGTCCAGATTTCAAAGTAGTAAATCGATGGAGGGCAACCGATCTACCGCTGTGCAGAACCGCCTCCCCATCCTTCGGACGATTTTTTATCCGCTATCCAGCATCTCTGCTCTAGCGTCTTTGTTAATAAGGCAATTAGGAGAGTGCTCGGTTGTAATCGCAGCGGTAAGCGACGTTCTTAGCTATGAGGGAGCCAAACGAGATTGAAACTGTTATTGACCAACTCAAGAACATCTCGCAGATCGAGCATTCCAGGCATCGCAGCCCCACCAACTTCATGGTCAATCTCATCTGTGACTTGATTGCTTATTGCCATCAACCCAAGAAGCCGAAACTCAATCTGGACTGGGCTTTGCCACCTGCCGCTTAACCCGAACTCAGGTTCATTTAGTTTGGGTCACATTGCTGAGACCAACTCGCTCCGCGAGACAATAGAAAAACGTCATTAACAGCATTGGAATTTGGAAGTCGAAGATGGGGGCGCGTTACTCGCTGGGGGCCAGGGCTTTGGCACTCTTGGTAGGGTTGGGCGGAAGGTCGGATCATGGCCTTCCGCACACAATTCGTCCAGCAGATTGAGATAGCGCACCATCTCTGGTTTGAGAGGGCGAGCCATTACGCCACCGCGTCTTTCTCAAGGTTTTCCTGACGGATCTCATCGAAATCAACAGCGTCTTTGTCGAGGTTCTCGCGGCGAAGTTCATCGAAGTCGATGGCGGCCAAGATACTGATGGCAGAATCTTTCTCAAGGTTTTCCTGACGCAGTTCATCGAAATTAACAGCGTCTTTGTCTAAGTTTTCGCGACGGAGTTCGTCGAAGTCGATGCCTTTAGCCACAACTTCGTAGACGGCATCTTTATCAAGATTTTCGCGACGCAGTTCATCGAAATCAACCGCGTCTTTGTCTAAGTTTTCGCGACGGAGTTCGTCGAAATCGATGCCTTTAGCTTGAATGGTATGAACCGCATCCTTCTCTAGGTTTTCTTGACGCAACTCGTCGAAGTTGATGGCATCTTTGTCGAGGTTTTCTTGACGCAGTTCGTCAAAGTTAGGTGCGGCATAGCTAGTGGGAGCAACTGCAATCGTGACCGCGGTCAGAGCAGTGAGAGCAAGTGCAATCCGTTTCATGGTTAAACTCCTTGGTCGCTTTTGCGACTTAATCATCTTGGTTCCCATAGTCGATGACATCCCTTAGGCACCTCTGATGAGGAAATAAGTGGGACTTAATCCCTTCCTGAGAAACCTGAGGGATGAATTCAGCCAGGGCTCAGATGCTTTTGCCTTGGCTTTGCACACAATTTAGGCAGCGATCGAGAGCTTGTTGGGAACCAAAGCGGGAGAAATCGAGAAATTTCCAGAGTTGCAAAACCAAGCCCCTCGCCAAGGGGCCAGGGGCAGCAGAGCAAATATTGTATGGTCGGGCAGCGGGGGCATGAACCGCTTTCAGGCGGTCCCGACCAATCAATTTCTTCGGGGGCTTGCTATCAACGGATTTCGACATCGTTGCTGAGGAAACTGCTACGAACGGCGAATATTGAGGCAACACCACTCTTTTCGTCGCCAGAGGGTTGCTACCACCCAACCGTGCTGCTCTAGCGTGTCTGCCACCAGCTTCGACTGCTCTAGCAAAATGCCGCTGAGAATGCCCCAGCTCTGCGGGTGGGCAATTTCATTGAGCTGCGGGATCAAGTCGACAATCACCTCGGCCAAGATATTGCAGAGAATGCCATCGACTGGCTTATCGAGGGTCTCCATCAGGGTTTCTAAACTACCCTTTTGGACCTGGAGCTGCGTTGATGTAATGCCGTTGAGTGCTGCATTTTCCTGGGTGGCGCGCACTGCCAACGGGTCAATATCCACCGCGTGGGAATGCTTGGCGCCTAACAGCAGCGCCGCAATGGAGAGAATGCCAGAACCGCAGCCAATATCAGCGACGATCGCTTCGGGATCGTCTTTGCCAATGCGCATTTCTAGCGATTCCAAACACAGTTGAGTGGTGGGGTGGGTGCCAGTGCCAAAGGCCGCCCCCGGATCAAGTTGGAGAACGAGGCGATCGCTCCCCTCCGGTTTATCTATCCAAGCGGGATTAATGATGAAGCGATCGCCGATTTCCATGGGCGACCAGTGATCTTTCCAGCTTTTCGACCAG
>CAZFWL010000407.1:0-4009 GCA_964522775.1 uncultured Halomicronema sp. | reverse complement strand
GAGCTGATTGTGGCTGAGCAGGAGTGGCAGCGTGTGCAGTCACTTGGGGCGGAAGTGCTTTCTGGCCGGAGATATACGGAGGCCGAGGTCAATCGCCAAAGAGCCATGGCCAAAGTGCTTGCCTTCGGAATGAGCAAAGCGCAGGTGCGTCGATTTCTAGAAGCTAATGATGCAAGCAGAGCATCCGGTGAGTTTGCGATGGTTGCGCCACTAAGCGGCAGGATTTTGTATGAAAACTTTGTCATTGGTGAACTTATTGAGCCGGGTCATGTGCTCTTTGAGATCAGCGATGAGGCGACGCTCTGGGTCGAAGCGCGAGTTTCCGGCGGTGCGATTGGCAGTATCGACAGTGACACGAGCGTGCGCGTGTCACCAGATCTCATCGAGTGGCGTGATGCGAAGGTGATTCAGCAGAATCATCGATTGAATGAGGTAACCAGGACTCAAGCTATACGAATCGAGTTCGATAACAAAGACGACTGGTTGCATGCTGGTCAATTTGTAGAGGTGGAGCTGATGGCGGGCGGCACACAGGCCGCCTTATCCGTCCCAGCGGAGGCCATAGTGCTACTGGATAACAAGACAGTGGTTTTTCATCTTGAAGACGGCGGTGAATTTTATCCTGCGGAAGTTGAGGTAGGAGCTACTTACGGGGATTCACGGGAAGTTCTTGGTGGACTTGAGGAAGGTGACCGGATAGTGACGCGCGGGGCGTTTTATCTGAAGTCATTGTTGCTCAAATCCGAGCTAGGCGAAGGCCACGCACACTAAGGCGGAAATACAATGTTTACAATAATTATTGATTTTTCGCTTCGCTATCGATTCTTGGTGTTAGTAGCTTTCGGCGTTGTCGCGTTTCTAGGATGGCGTGCCGTAACCACCGTACCTATTGATGCGTTCCCGGATGTAACACCGGCACAAGTAAATATTTATACCGAGTCGCCGGGACTCGCAGCTGAAGATGTGGAGCAACTGCTCACATTCCCTATCGAGTCCGGTTTGGCCGGGTTGCCCAAGGTTAAGGAAATTCGTTCGGTCAGCCTGTTTGGGTTGTCTTACGTTGCCATCTTCTTTGACGACGATATGGATATCTATTTTGCCCGTCAGCTTGTGAATGAGCGATTACAGGAGGTTGGAGAACGGATACCGGAAGGGTATGGGACGCCGGAAATGGGGCCTAACACTTCCGGCCTTGGCCAGGTCTTTTGGTACACCCTGGAGCGTGCCGACGAGAAACTCGTCGATGAAATTTCCGATATGGATCTCCGCACGCTACAAGACTGGACAGTTAGGTTGATCCTTAGAACCGCGCCTGGGGTGGATGACGTTATTTCCTGGGGAGGTCAGGAGCAACAGTTTCAAGTCGTAATTGATCCTCTGCGGTTGATTGAATACGACGTGACGTTCACCGAAGTCATGGAAATCATCGAGACGAATAATCGTCTTGTAGGTGGGCAGTACATCGATGTTGGCGCTGAACAGTATCTAGTTAGAGGTCTGGGTCTTCTCGAAGACGAAGCGGATATTGGCAGTATCGTTGTAAAGGTGGATGACGGGACTCCTGTCTATCTCCGCGATTTGGCAACCATTGAGCCAGCACCGGGAATACGGTTTGGTGCAGTCACCAGAGACGGCAAGGAAGTTGTGCTCGGAATGACGTTGTCTCGCCTGGGTGAGAACGCCAAGACGGTGGTCGATGCGGTCAAGGAAAAGGTTGGCATCGTTAAAGATGCCCTCCCGGACGGGGTTGTTCTGAAGCCAATTTATGAGAGGACAGAGCTGGTAGAAAAGGCGGTAGGTACAGCTACATCCGCGCTTATCCAGGGGTCTATTCTTGTCGCGATCATCTTGTACCTTTTTCTCGGCGAGCTGCGGGCGGCAGTAGTTGTTGTTTCTGCACTGCCTATGGCCACACTGATTGCCTTCATTTTTATGGGCCAAGCAGGGCTTTCGGCTAATCTGATGTCGCTAGCGGGCCTGGCGATCGGTATCGGGATGCTGGTCGATGGCGCTGTTGTTCTGGTGGAGAACTCGTTTCGGGTAATGAGTGATCGTCTCAAGCAGGGCGAGCACGTGCATCGAAGCCCGGCAGTGTTGGCTGCTGCTAAAGAAGTGGCCAATCCGGTTGCTTTTGCCATTCTGATCATCATTGTGGTGTTCCTGCCGCTCTTTAGCTTAGAAGGCCTTGAAGGCAAGTTATTCAAGCCGATGGCGTTCAATATTAGTTTTGCGATGGCTGGGTCTCTGGTGCTGACGATGACCTTGATCCCGGTGTTGGCCTCGCTTTTGCTAAAGCCGCACGAAGATAGGGAAACTCGGCTCATGGCTTACCTGAAATCTGCTTATAAGCCAATTCTGACTTGGTCACTCCAAAATAGGAGGCGCGTAGTCTCCGGTGCTTGCGCACTGCTTGTAACAAGCCTTGCGTTGTTTCCGTTCCTCGGAAAGGAGTTCATGCCGGAGCTGCAGGAGGGGTCGATTATGTGGCGGGTGACGTCGATTCCATCGGCGTCACTGGATCAATCTATTGCTATCTCCAAAGATATCGAGGAGGCGTTGAATCAGTTTCCGGAGGTCAACACAACAATAGCGATGATCGGTCGGGCGGAGAAAGGAGAAACGGCCGATGCCAATTATATGGAGATATACACCGCGCTTAATCCTGAAAACGATTGGGAAACCGATCGCTCAATCGAAGAGCTTGCGGACGCCATGCAGGAAGTGCTTGAAGAGGTCGTGCCGACGGCAGCCGTGTCGTTCACACAGCCAATCCAGATGCGTGTGGAAGAACTCATTTCGGGCATCCGTGCGACGCTCGCGGCTAAGATTTATGGCGAAGACCTGGCAGAGTTGGATCGATTGGCTGAGGAAATCAAGAACGTCATTGCAGAGGTACCAGGCGTCGCCGATCTGTCATTGGAGGCCAATATCGGCAAGACGCAAATCCGAATAGCCGTTGATCGCGATCGATTGGCCCGCTACGGCATGAATGCGGACGACGTACTGACAATCGTTAGAAACGGAATCGGTAATGAGCCGGTCTCTACCCTTATACAAGGGGTCAAACGATTTGATATCACAGTCCGATTGGCTGATAGATCCAAAACATCAGTTGAGTCGATCAGGCAAATACCGCTCCGAACAGGCAGTGGTGCGATAGTGCCGTTAGGGGAGGTCGCCGATATATCGGTGGCAGAGGGTTACTCGTTCGTTCGCCGAGAGCAACTGCAGCGCTACGCGGTCATTCAAATGGATGTGCGTGGGCGTGATGTCGATGGGTTTGTAAAAGATGCGAGTGCTGCCATTGAAACGGCAGTCGAATTGCCACCCGGCTATTGGATAGAGTGGGGTGGGGCATTTGCTAACCAGCAGCGTGCGCTTGCACGACTATCACTGATTGTGCCTCTGACAATATTTTTCATTTTCGTATTGCTGTACACCGCGTTCAATTCAGTTCGCTTTGCGCTACTAATCATTGCCAATGTCCCATTTGCGACTATAGGCGGACTAATAGGATTGACGGTGACGGGTCAATACCTTTCTGTACCTTCCGCGATTGGCTTTATAGCCGTATTCGGCGTAGCGATGCTTAACGGTATCGTTCTGGTGAGTTTTATTAACGAGCTGCGTGAAGAAGAAGGACTTTCGATATCGGAGGCGGTTCGGCAAGGCACAATGCTGCGGCTGCGCCCGGTAATGATGACAGCGAGCTCAACCGTATTAGCACTGGTGCCGATGCTAATTTCATCTGGAGTAGGAGCGGAGACGCAAAGGCCGCTCGCAACAGTCGTAGTAGGGGGGCTCTTAACGTCTACAGCACTAACGTTAATTTTGCTGCCTGTAATGTACGAGTGGTTGGAGACACGGATAAAGATACAGCATTCGGGCAACACTCTAAATCGAGGAGAAACACCATGAAACACGTAATCCAAAAAGCAACGATTGTCGCAACAATAGTCGTGAGCATTACTAGTTGTGCGTCCTTTCCCCGTGATCTATTAGAAGAGCA
>CAZFWL010000406.1:0-4029 GCA_964522775.1 uncultured Halomicronema sp. | reverse complement strand
AACTCAACAGCTACTGTCACATCCCTCAGGCCGACGCCTCGCGCAAAGAAGCGCTGCGCAGGGCCGCTTTTGAAAATAATGACGCGCAGGCCAAGGGCCAATACGAAGCCCTCGTGGCAGAACATGCCCGAGCTTTGGATCAATGTCGGGCTGCCAATTGGCCCCGTGAACAAGCCGTTTGGCTTCGGCTATATCCCTGCGATTTGCGGCCTGGCATTCTCGAAGCGGTGCTCGATCGCATCGCCAACATGGGTTACAACCAGGTTTATGCTGAAGCGTTTTACAGCGGTATGGTGTTGCTGCCAAAGGCCGACAATCCCACGGTTTGGCCTTCGGTAGTGCAGGCTCCTGGTTATGAGCAACGCGACTTACTGGCTGAAGCGATCGCCAAAGCCTCCCCCCGAGGGCTAACGACCTATGCCTGGGTGTTTTCGTTGAACTTTGGCTACACCTACACCCTCAACCCTCAGCAACGCCGCACTCTGGCGATGAATGGGCAAGGGCAGGACACCTATACCTTTGCCCAAAGCGGCTTAAGCAGCAACGCGCAAGAAGTCTTTGTCGATCCCTACAGCCTAGAAGCGCGGCAACATTTCCAACAAGTGCTCTCAGAAGTGGCAGAGCGTCGTCCTCAAGGCATTTTGTTTGACTACATTCGCTATCCCAGAGGCACAGGCAGCTATTCAGTGGCGGACGAAGTCGCCGATTTATGGATTTATGGTGAGGCGTCGCGCAATGCCTTACTGCGGCGCGCGACCAATGCCCAAGGCTTAGCATTGATGGAACGCTACATTAGCCAGGGGCAGCTATTACCCACTGATTTAGAAGCGGCCAGACAAGCCTACCCCAACGACTCTGAACCACTCTGGCAAAGTCGATTGCCGTCTGGCAATGCCACCTCTGCCGCATTACCCACCTTGCAGCGTGAACTGTGGCAACTCACGGTGGCCCATGCCGTACAGGGCGTGGTGGACTATCTGACAGAAGCTGGTCAGTTAGCTCAGCAAAAAGGATTACGAACCGGGGCCGTGTTTTTTCCGCTAGGGAACCAAACTGTGGGTAATGGGTTTGACTCGCGGCTACAGTACTGGGATCGGTTTCCGACGTGGATGTCCTGGCACCCCATGGCTTACGGAGTTTGTGGCCACACTGGCTGCATTTTGGACGAAATTCGCCGGGTCATGGCAGCAGCAGGCCCACAGGGAGCACAGTCCGTAAAACCGGCGCTTGCCGGAGCCTGGGGACAATCTATGCGGAATCGCCCTTCATTAGAAGCGCAGATGCAAGCGATTCGCCAAGCCATGCCCCAAATCAACTCAGTGAGCCACTTTGCCTACTCATGGCAAGATCCAGAGTTCGACAATTCTCGTAAGTTTTGCCAACTACGCTAATCGCCGCAAACAGGTACCCATAAACCGACGCGAGTAACCCCGACGCAACGATCACCGGAGATCACCTCTTCTGCCTCGATTGCAAAATCTTGAGCAAGCCTGGCGATGGAATCGTTTGCAGCGCTAGCGACGCAAAGACATCACAATCTGCAAGATGTACCAGAACAGCAACGCGACCGAGGCGAACAATTCTAACGACGCAGCAACATGCTGGTCAGTTGAATAGTGGTGCATGACTTTAGAGGTGTCATACAGAATCGCGGCCGAGGCAAAGATCACCATTGCGCCAGAAAAAATCAAGCCCAAGGTGAATCCAAAGAGCACGCTAAAGAGAATCAGGCCTAACGCGACAAAGCCACCGATCGTCAAGAATCCTCGCAGAAATGAAAAGTCTTGACGGGTAGTGAACGCGATCGCGGTGAGTCCTCCAAATAGCAATAACGTCAACCCAGCGGCAATGGGGATCACATCATCCCCCGCGTAAAAGGCCGCGATGTAGAGAATAGGCGCAAAAATCAGCGCTTCGGCCACCACGTAGAGTCCGAGCCCCAAGTACGCCTGCTCACCAGATTTGGCGCGGGCAATCATGCTGCGAGCAAACCAGCCCAGGATCGCAAAGCCACCCAAGATCGCCAACCAAATAAACCGACTGCCAGCCAACAGATTCGTGATCGCACCCGCAATGCCCGTGATGAATAAGACACATTCCACCGCGATAAAGGCGAGGATGGCACCCGCCAAATGGGTATAGGTGCGTCGAATAAATTCAGCGCGATCGCTTGGGCGCGCTTGAGCAACTGTAATCATTCCAAAGTCTCCTTAATCACCTTTCTAGCGGCGCCTTCCCAGGGATATCCGCACCAACCTGCCAGCAAACGCTATCCCAAAGCGTGGCAGCTCATCACAGTATGGCAATGACCCTGTGAGGATCCCGCAGTTTCTTTCGGCTTTCTTAAAGCCATCTCATCTGAAGGAGGCTCACGCAATTCCCTATAATGAAGGGCATTGTCGCCGTTCTATCGTCTTAAGCCTGTGACTCAGACGCCACTTTCTCCCTCCAACGCTGGATCTGCTCCCTCTCAATCATTGTCTGCTGACGCCCTCGCCTTATCTGTGCGCCCCGACCCGCTCGGTCGGTTTGGGCAGTTTGGGGGCAAATACGTCCCCGAAACCCTCATGCCAGCCCTGGCCGAATTGGAAGAGGCTTATTATCGTTACCGCGACACTGAAGATTTCAAGACTGAACTGGACGGTCTGCTGCGCGATTATGTTGGTCGAGCAACACCTCTCTACTTTGCTGAGCGGCTGACGGAACATTACGCCCGTCCCGACGGCAGCGGCCCCCAGATTTATTTAAAGCGGGAAGATCTGAACCATACGGGTGCCCACAAAATTAATAACGCGCTGGGACAGGTGCTGCTAGCTAAACGCATGGGCAAAGCGCGCGTCATTGCGGAAACCGGCGCTGGACAACATGGTGTAGCAACCGCAACTGTATGTGCTCGGTTTGGGATTAAGTGCGTCATCTACATGGGCGTGCAAGATATGGAGCGTCAGGCGCTTAATGTATTTCGGATGCGCTTGATGGGCGCTGAAGTGAGCCCAGTGACTGCAGGCACAGGTACTTTGAAAGACGCTACTTCAGAAGCAATTCGCGACTGGGTCACCAACGTCGAAACCACTCACTACATCTTGGGTTCAGTCGCTGGGCCACATCCTTATCCCATGATTGTGCGAGACTTTCATGCGGTGATTGGTCAAGAGACGCGATCGCAATGTGTCGAAAAGTGGAACGGCTTGCCTGACATTTTGATGGCTTGTGTGGGCGGCGGTTCCAACGCAATGGGCTTATTCCATGACTTTATTGGCGATACGTCAGTCCGAATGATTGGGGTCGAAGCCGAGGGTGAAGGTGTGCTCTCGGGCAAGCACGCAGCCACTCTGACTCAAGGACGTGTTGGCGTTCTGCATGGAGCAATGAGCTATCTCTTGCAAGACAGCCACGGCCAGGTGCAAGAGGCTCACTCCATCAGCGCCGGTTTAGATTATCCCGGTGTGGGACCCGAGCACAGTTACCTAAAGGAAATTGGTCGCGCCGAATATTACAGCGTCACCGATCAGCAAGCCCTCGATGCCCTGCAGCTGGTGTCACAACTGGAAGGCATTATTCCAGCTTTGGAAACGGCCCATGCTTTTGCCTATCTAGAAAGTCTGTGTCCTCAACTGTCAGATAATCCTCGAATTGTGATTAACTGCTCAGGCCGAGGCGACAAAGATGTCCAAACCGTAGCCAAAGCTTTGGGGAATCTATCGTGAGTGACGGTCTAGCACCAGACATGTTTGAAGTGTGCGATCGCGACCTCTCAGATGCTCTATTAGAGCGGTATCTCGGGGCAGCAGCGATCGCCGTCGATACCGAAACGATGGGTTTGCTACCGTGGCGCGATCGACTGTGCTTAGTGCAACTCTGCGATGAAAGCGGCTATGTATCAGTCGTGCGAATTGAATTGGGCCAGCAATCTGCCCCAAACCTCAAATGCTTGATGGAAGCAGAGAAGATCACCAAGATTTTCCACTTTGCACGCTTTGATCTCGCGACCATGCGATATCACCTAGAAATTGATGTGACTCCCATCTT
>CAZFWL010000405.1:0-4031 GCA_964522775.1 uncultured Halomicronema sp. | reverse complement strand
TCACCTCCAAGCCTGAAGAACTGGACGAAGTGGATCGCAAGATCCTCCAGCTGGAAATGGAGCGGCTGTCTCTTAAAAACGAGACGGATGCGGGTTCGCTAGATCGACTGGAGCGCCTGGATAAGGAACTGGCAGATCTGAAAGAAACCCAGTCCGGTTTGAACGCTCAGTGGCAGTCCGAAAAAGACTTGATCGACGACATTCAATCCCTGCGGGAAGAGTTAGATCACGTCAATATCGAAGTGCAGCAGGCAGAGCGGAACTACGACCTGAATCGCGCGGCAGAGCTGAAATACGGCAAGCTCACTGACCTGCAGCGCAAAGTGGAAGAGGCCGAAGAGAAGCTGGAAAATGCTCAGACCAGTGGCCAATCCTTGCTGCGGGAAGAGGTGACGGAGGAAGATATTGCCGAAATCATCTCTAAGTGGACGGGGATTCCCGTGAGCAAATTGGTGGCTTCGGAAATGGAGAAACTGTTGCAATTGGAAGATGAGCTGCACAACCGGGTCATCGGTCAAGATGAGGCGGTGACGGCGGTGGCGGATTCGATTCAGCGTTCCCGGGCCGGACTTGCCGACCCGAATCGACCTATTGCTAGCTTTATCTTCCTCGGTCCCACGGGTGTCGGTAAGACGGAGTTGGCGAAGGCCCTGGCCTCCTATATGTTCGACACAGAAGAGGCGATCGTCCGCATCGACATGTCGGAATACATGGAGAAGCACGCGGTGGCGCGGCTGATCGGAGCGCCTCCCGGATATGTCGGCTTCGACGAGGGCGGTCAGCTGACGGAAGCGATTCGCCGTCGCCCCTATGCGGTCATCCTGTTCGATGAAATTGAAAAGGCTCACCCTGATGTGTTCAACATCATGCTGCAAATCCTGGATGATGGTCGCCTGACCGATTCCCAGGGGCGCACGGTGGACTTCCGCAACTGTGTCGTGATTATGACCAGCAACATCGGCTCCCAGTACATTCTGGATTTGGCCGGTGATGATGAAAAGTACGACCTGATGCGCGATCGCGTCATGGAGGCCATGCGATCTGAGTTCCGCCCTGAGTTCTTGAACCGGGTAGATGAGCTGATCATCTTCCACAGCCTGCGTCAGGAGCAGCTCAAGGACATCGTCAAGATCCAGATCAAACGGTTAGAGCAGCGGCTGGCCGATCGCAAAATGTCTCTCACGCTGTCAGAGAGTGCCCTAGATTGGGTGGCCCAAGTTGGCTACGATCCCGTCTACGGGGCTCGTCCGCTCAAGCGTGCTATTCAGAAGGAGCTGGAAACGCCCATCGCCAAGGGCATCCTGCGCGGCGACTTTATGAACGGCGATCGCATCTACGCCGATGTGGAAAACGAACGCCTTGTCTTCCAACGCCGCGCTCCTGAACTCGCGACGGTGTAATACCCAGAAGAACCCCGGCTCTTTGAAAAAGCCGGGGTTCTGAGTAACTGGTGTTAGTGGGGAGATCGTCCCTGGGATGATAGAGAATGCGATCATCCTGTATCCATTGAGTCACACTAAAGAAAGGCTATTGGGGAGAAAACTTTGCCAGAAGTCAGCCGTTTCTTCGGCATCATCGTCGCCATGTACTACAACGACCATGCACCCCCTCATTTTCATGTGCGGTATGGCAAACAAAAAGCGATCGTTGATATCGAAACTCTATCGGTGTTGGAAGGCAAGCTTAAACCCAGAGCGTTAGGGTTGATTATTGAGTGGGCCGCACAGCATCAAGCAGAATTACAGCAAAACTGGGAATTAGCAAGACAACAAGTGCCTCTGAACAAGATCGAACCGCTGGAGTAAGCCCATGTTGAAAGATATCGTTGCAGTACAGCCAAAAGATAATTACACGCTACATATCGTTTTTGAAGATGGTATTAGCGGAGATCTCTCGGTTTCAGAATTGATTGAATTCTCCGGTATCTTTGCCCCATTACAACAGCCAGAGTTCTTCGCCCAAGTTAAAGTACATCCCGAACTCGGTACTGTTTACTGGCCCAACGATGCTGACCTTGATCCCGATGTGTTGTATTCACATCTCACTCCAGATAGTGACAAGCCAGCATCAGCACTCAAGACTGCTTAAGGCGTTTGGAAGGACGTTGGCACAGCCTGTTCGAAGAATAAGCGTCTTTCCTGTAGCTGGAGAGTGCGATCGCTAAAGAGTTTGTCTAGGAGTGTTTCAATTAGCTTGTGATTACCCTTGAGGTGTCGGCGAAAACTCGATCCTGAAATCGTTCAACCATGACTACTCTTGATGCTGAGACCCAGCAGGCGCTCACAGCTGCTCTTTATGCCTATCTGCATGACTACGGCGGTGACTCACTCGACGAAGCCCGAGCGATCGCGGGGGCACTCTTGGCAGTCAAGATGCAAGCGGGTGAACTGACCCTGCGCGGTTGGGAAGCTGAGCAATGGGTTGAGGCGTTGGTGGCTGATGTTGATCTGAGCCAGCCGCCTCAAACTCAAACTTGGCAGGCAGTTGATCAGCACCTGGCGACTCAAGCCAAACACTGGCGTGACCAGCTAGCCATCAAAACCCGCGCCGCTGTAGATGCCTATCTGCAAAAATACACGCCAGTAGATACTCAAGATCTAGAGCTGTTAGTGGCGACAGTTTTGCCCCTCGTCACCGATGCCACGATGACCCGCGCCGAGGCGCTGCATGTCATTCATATCGTCAGCAGCCAGATCAACTTGTCAGTAGCCAGCGATCGCGTCATTGATCCAAAGTGGCTCTTGCTGGCGGACCAAGTACACCAAGTCTGGCAGCAGCGTGAGCTGGAATCCTCTGTGGGGGATGTGATGGCTGCGTACATTCACAAATTTCAACCCGCTGCCGTAGAAATCACGGAGAGCTTAATCGAGCAAGCCGTGGAGGCTGTGACAAATAGCCGCCTCAAGCTTGGGTTAGAGGCAGAGCTCACGCCTGAAACCCGCCAGCTGCTGATCAAGCAAGTCATGTTGAAAGTGAAATTGCGGGATGCTTCTGCGCCTCCCACTAAAACTTTTCTAGAGATGGCTCAAGATATACATGACGAGGTGATGCGGTATCGCCGCGATCGCGGCCTCAACGATACGAGCTACTGGCCCAACGTTACTACCCGTGAGACCAATGACAGCAGTTCAGCATTGGGAGGTGAAATGAGCGTGGGCATCGATTTGCAGCCTGGCACCTCAACCACTGAGCAATCCAGCAACATTTCGTCAACAGATGGATGAAATCGCTGAAAATTGACTGAACTTAATAAAAAAGTTTTTGCTCCCTTAGATTCGCGGGTGGATAACTCGTTTAAGGCAGCTCAATCAAGATCACGCCGACGCTGAGTGGCTGCACTATGCCTAAGCCGACTCACACTGCATCTATATAGAAGCGGTATTGCGATCGCCGTTCTTCACCAGCTAGGTCAATATCACTGCTCAAAAGCTCTCACTGTCTTGATCTCAACCTTGGGCCGAGTTCATGGACAGACTGTAATTGTGGGTTGAAGTCATGGACTCCAGCCGATGGCAGCGCCCAGCCTAACCTTCAGCAATCCGTCAATAGAGTGCATAAATTCTCTAGGGAATAATTATCCTTTAGGATCTTTTGTTTTTGTCTTTTGTCTTTATCTAATAAAAATCAGACTGTAAAAATATTTTGAGTGGATTTTATAAGGCTGAGAGCTGATAAAAGTGGATTTGAAGATTCAAGAGTTTTCAGAAGCTGCTTTCCTTTCGATTGAAGCCTGATCAGTGTTTTCGAGTGCTTTCTGAATCGAATGGCCGCCCCCATAATGCTAATCAAGCCGAAAACCCTCGCTGCTTTCACGCGGCGAGTTTACCTATTTACAGCTGTTGCGGTTGGCTTGTTTGACTCATCATCCTCAGTCGCAACGCAATCTTGAACCGAACGCTTGGGAGCGATCGCCTGTGAAACTCTCCGTCTATGGCAAAGGTGGCATTGGCAAGTCCACCACCAGTTGCAACATCTCCGTCGCCCTCGCCAAACGGGGCAAAAAAGTCCTCCAAATTGGCTGCGACCCAAAG
>CAZFWL010000404.1:0-4032 GCA_964522775.1 uncultured Halomicronema sp. | reverse complement strand
CCTCCTCAGCAACGCCATTAAATTTTCGTCTGCTGGTGGCACCGTACACCTCACGGCCCAAGTCGAAGCGGGTAACTCCTCCGCTCCCCCGCCCGTCCCTGCTCCGCCCCGCCACCTCCACATCACCGTCCGCGACCAGGGGCGAGGCATTCCCGAAGACAAGCTCACGCTGATTTTTGAGCGCTTTCAGCAGGTGGAGTCTTGTGATGCTCGTGCGAAAGGCGGTACTGGCTTGGGCCTCTCCATCTGTCGACAAATTGTGCAGCAACACCAAGGCCGCATTTGGGCTGAAAGTACCCTTGGCGCAGGCAGCACTTTTCACATCATGTTGCCGCTGCTGGATCTGGAAGCAGATGCGGCTGTCGAGGAATGTGGGGGCGGCTGATCGATGGGATGGCGATGCCGAAACACCTCACCTAGCCTCTCCTTCACAAGGAGAGGAACCGGAGGCCCTACCCATGCGTTACTTGTAAAACTGCACATCCTCAAGGCTGGCGCTTGTCTACTCCTCGGAACGCTCCAACACACAACATCGACAAACCGATCCTTATTAAGGCTGCCGCTTATACACATCTTTGAATCAAGCCATACGGGTAGATCCCCCGCTGTCGCTGCCCCCTTAATAAGGGGGCTATTCACATCTCGTCTTGGTCTGCCCCCCTTGTTAAGGGGGGATGGGGGGATCTCAATCCAAAAATGACTCAACACACAACTGACATAAACCTCTCCTTGCGAAGGAGAGGTGCCGCAGGCAGTGAGGTTCTTGCCGACCACATCCTTAACCCATTTCTACTCAGGAGTATCGATGACTAAGTGCATTTTGATTGTTGATGATGAAGACGATGTGCGAGAAGTGACGCAGCTCGGTCTAGAGATGGGCACCGACTGGACTGTGCTTACTGCAGCTTCAGGAAGTGAAGCGATCGCGATCGCCACAGAGCAGCAACCCGACGCCATATTGCTCGATCTGATGATGCCGGAAATGGATGGCCGTGCCACTCTTAGGCAACTTAAAGCGCAGGCGACCACCCGAGCCATCCCCGTGATTTTAGTGACGGCCAAAGCGCAACAGTCCAATCTGCAAGATTTCGAGGACTTGGATACAGCCGCCATCATTGCCAAGCCATTTCGGCCATTAAAGCTCGCGGCTGAAATTCGTCACCATTTGAACTGGGAGTAATCTCATAGTTGCGACTATTCGGCCTGGGGCTTTTGAATCAGAGTAATCACCTTGTGCCCGTTAGTCTCAACGGCACCCGGTGACAACTGGGGATGGGGATAGGTGTCCGCAATCAAAACAGTCACGGCGATCGCGAGGACGAGGCGATGTAACTGTATGGCTTGGGGAAAACTGCGATTCATGACATTAGACTCCTGTCGGGAAGGGGCGGATAAGGCAACGGTGGTGATTGGCTGAACAATATTCAGAAAGAGGATTTATCGCTCACAGTTGTCTAGCTGCTCGCTCAACCAATGCTGCATCGCCTCGTCGGTGGGAAAGGCGTAGGTTTGCTGCGTTTCCCGGTCAAACACTTCATACCGGGAGGGTCTCCGAGTCGGTGACTCGATACTGGCAATGGAAGGTTCAGTCGCATCCGGCAAACATACTACGGTTTCTAGGGACCGCCGGATTTGAGTCATGAGATGGCGTTGGGGAGTAGAAGCAGTCTGATGAATTAGGGACGCTGGAGTTGGTGAGTTCATTTTTTGGGTTTCCTGATGGCTGGCTACAGCGCCTGCGATCGCAGCACTGGGGACAATTGAGACGGTAGGTTGCAAACAGGAAATTCTCGGGAAGATGGGGTGGAGCGTTTGATCCCGATTCACGAACAGCCTGCTGCGTGGAGGTTTGGTGCATGCTCAATGCGGCCAACACCCAAATCTCGCCGGTTGAAATTGAGGTTGGGGTCTTCCCGACCTTTTCACGATTGGTGGCTAATCTCCTGGGTATTCCGCTCAAAAGCGTGAGACATCACCCCAAGGAGACCCCCATGCAAACTGTGAGTTCCACTCAATCTGCTGATGTGTTTGCCAAAGATTATTTGACCGTGGCCCAAGAAGTGGCGGCGGAGATCGCGGCCGAAGCGCTGCGTTACGACATCGACGCTGGGCTACCCGTCGAAGAAGTCGCTCAGCTCAAAGCATCTGGGCTGCTGCTGTTGCCAGTACCGCGAGAGTATGGCGGCGCGGGAGCCAGTTGGCCGGAGCTGTATCGCGTGGTGCAAACCCTGGCGGGAGCCAGCGGTTCCATGGGACAAATTTATGCGAACCACATTGGCCTGGTGAATGCGGCGGTGCCCTTGGGCCGTCCCGGACAGGCCGAACATGCTTATCAGGTCACGGCGCAGCACAATTTGCTGTGGGCCAACGCGCTGAATGCCCGTGATGCTCGCTTAAAAATTGAAGCCATCGGCGATGGCTATCGCGTCAATGGCGTGAAAAGCTTCGGCACGGGCGTCGCCGTGGGTGACATGAATGTCATCGGTGCGGTAATGGATGGACAAGACATGCCTGTCGTCTTTATCGTGCCAGGCGATCGCGACGGCGTGACCTACAACCATGACTGGCATAACATGGGGCAACGCCGCACCGTGAGCGGCAGCTACTATTTCAACGATGTGCAGGTCGACCCAGCCGAAATTGTCGGGCCACCTGCCGATGTTACCAGTGTCTTCCCAGCTTTGATTTTTTCCATCGCCCAGTTAGGCAAAACCTACACCTACTTGGGCATCGCTGAGGGAGCGCTGAATGCCGCGAAGGACTATACGCTGAACCAATCTCGCCCCTGGCAAGGTTCTGGGGTCGATGCGGCTAGCCAAGATCCCTACATTTTGCAGCAGTATGGCGAGCTGTGGGCGGAACTCCAAGCGGCGATCGCTCTCGCGGATAAAGCGGCTGACCAGGTGCAATGGGGTTGGGAGCGCGGCACTGACCTAACCTACGAAGATCGCGGTGAAGTGGCGATCGCGGTAGCGGCAGCCAAAATTCAGGCCATCAAAGCTGGGCTGCGAGTCACCAACGAAATCTTCGACGTCATGGGTGCCCGTGCGAGCTCATCACGCTATGGCTTCGATCGCTACTGGCGTGACCTGCGCACCTTCTCCCTGCATGACCCACGGGCTTACAAGGGTCGAGAAGTGGGCAACTGGTTTCTCCATCAGGAGTATCCCGTCCCGAGCCAATATTCCTAGTCATCCAAGAAGCACAGGATTGTCGGCAGCGGTTGTTAATAACGATCGTTGCCCTAGCCCAACTCTACTGCCGATATCGAAAGCGGTTCAGGTGTCATCACAAGGCGCAAAAATCCCCTCTGTAAGTCGGGCAACAAGTGATTTTCGCTTTGGTAAACCTGATTGACACTTTCTCGGATACCTCTCGATTGGTAGGGATGCTCAGGCAAGAAAACTCGTGCTGGCAATCAGTGACAGGTGTAGGCGGCAAGATCCTCAATCTTTGAAAACTCCGCTGTATAAGGAGGTTCCATGAAAATTGCTCACGATATTACTCAGTTAGTTGGGCAGACCCCACTGGTGCAACTCAACCGCATTCCCCAGGCGGAAGGCTGTCAGGCCCGCATTGTGATGAAGCTAGAGGGCATGAATCCGGCTTCATCAGTGAAAGATCGGATTGCCGTCAGCATGATTCAAGCGGCGGAAGCGCAAGGACTGATTACACCAGGGGAGAACGTTTTAGTCGAAGCCACCGGAGGTAATACAGGTGTTGCGCTAGCCATGGCCGCTGCCGTAAAGGGGTATGCACTCATGCTGACAATGCCAGACACCATGAGCCGGGAACGGTGCAATCTCTTACAGGCTTACGGTGCTGACGTGGTGTTAACGCCAGGCAATTTGGGGATGAGTGGTGCGATCTCCCGCGCCGCTGAACTGTTAGCAACTATCCCCAATGCCTTTATGTTGAAGCAGTTTGAGAATCCAGCTAATCCGGCGGTACATCGTCAAACCACGGCGGCAGAAATCTGGGCGGATACGGATGGACAAGTGGATATGGTGGTCGCGGGTGCAGGAACTGGGG
>CAZFWL010000403.1:0-4045 GCA_964522775.1 uncultured Halomicronema sp. | reverse complement strand
AAGCGCTGCCAGGGCAGTTTTCTGTCTGTCCCGTCGGATTGACAATGCCAACTGTAGCTCGGTAGAGTAGCTCTTTTTTCTCTGGCCCGAGTTTTCCCATGAAAGTTACTGAGGGATGAATATTTCCGTTCTCATCGAGAAGATGATGAATGAACTTTTCTTCGTACTGTGTATGAGCAACTTTCCAACTACCTAAGGTTTGTTGAGAACCATAAAGCGCTCCCGAGCCAATTACAGCTAACTTTGCAGCTGGACATCTACGTAAAATTCGAGGCCAAGCCTCTGCTAATACATGAAAGCCTTTTTGAGGCACTAGTGCACCTAAATAGACAACCAAGTTATCTTCTTTGAATGGTGGTTCAGGTAAGCGAAAAGCCTTCACATCAAAGCCATTCCTAATATAGGTTAATTTATCTAATATGGCCGTGTCTTGAATTAAGTCACATTGCTCGTGCTCCACACAAACAATCGCCTTGACTGCCTCAGTTTCGGCTAGTCTTCGTAGATGTTCACTCTTTGGGGTGATGTGTGCCCAGGCGATTGCGGCAAGGTTTAAGCTAGTAATTGCATTGAATAAAGCTTCTTGCGGGTCTCTCTTTACTCTATAGACAAAGATTTCACAGCCGCAGTTCTTAGCCTTAGTAGCTGCAACGACTTCATCTTCTGCTTGAATACATAAGAGATTATTGGGCAACTTGTCAATCGAATTAGCTAGCAAAATAGGCTCGCAGCTGTGGTCTGCAAGCTTTTTAATATAGAAAGGTAGAGCAGTTACTAGATACTCTGTGCCACCACATCCTGGATTTCCATGACTTGGCGAAGAAAGATCAACATCTAAAATATTCTTGTTTTCTAAATAGAATCCGACTTTCATAAACGTAAGCTAAGTTTCAAGCTATATGTAAACCAAGTTTTCAATTATAAGTCTTTGAAGTACTCAAGTTGCTCTTTGAATTCAGGTAGACAAGCTACATAATTAGGCCCACTCCTATACTCATTGTCAGTGTAGGTAAAGGTTTTGAACTCAACACCGTGTTTTCTCAGAGGCCCTAGGATGTATCCGTAAGATTCAAAAAATGTGAAAAAGTCACGCATGGTGACGTGTAAGTCAGCATGTGTATATCCAAATTCGAATTGGACAATGCTCACAGCTTGCCGTGAAAACAGTGTTAATAGTCCTTTCAGTACAGAGAGCTCCCATCCTTCTGTATCAATTTTGAGAAAGTCTATCTGTTCTATATTATGTTTGTGACAGTACTCTGCCCCCTGACAGCATCTAACATCTATCAACTTGGAATCTCTAGTGTGATAATCAGCAGTGATCAAGAGTGTATTGCCCCCATGGTTTTGGCCAAAACTGCGAAAAGACCTTGTTTCAGTCACGTCAGATAGAGCGCATGCGTTAAGCACCAAGTCAACGTCTTTAGAAAGTCTTTCTTCTAAATTGGCAAAGGTATTCTGGTCTGGCTCAAAAAGATGGCCCCGATATTCTACAAACTCACGACGTGCGTAGATTGACCAGTCACCGATGTTAGCTCCAACATCAAAAAAACATATTTTTTGATGTTGGAAAATTTTGGCTACCGCATTAATTAATGAGCGTTCTCCATTCTCCTCAAAGTTGTAAGAATATCCTCTAGAGATATCTAAATAAGATCTAGCTAGTTTTTGTAAAAAGCTTGTTAGTCCTGGAATGATATTGGAGGCTCTAACAAGATATTGAACTTTGGGCATATTCAACTCTCCGAACAGCGTAGTGATTATTTTTTGATTAATCTGACAGGGAAATGTCTAATCTTGATTTTTAACTTATGAATAAAGGTTCTAAATGATATCTTTAGAGCCAGCATTAAATTCCAAACGCCCTTGATACGTCCTCTAGAATTTGGCTCTGCGTCTCTTTTCAACATCTCCCCTATCAGTAAACAGTCACTCACATCCTTGACTTCGTTCCGTTTCGATTTCATATCATAAATGATCCGAGGCGTACAAAATTTTACGCCCATGTACCAGCAGTGAAACTGAGGATCGCCAATGATTTTATCGATCTCATGAGGATAATATTTGGCTAAATGATTATGGCAGTCAATCTTATGAGGTGTAGCAGGGAGTGTTTGTGGCTCGCCGTGAAAGAGGAAATCGATATCTTGGCATTCACGCAGCCCCATCAGTGCCAAGACGGCACTGCCAGATACACAAAAATTATTTTCATCTAAATCGTTGATTGATAACCAGGCTCGATAAGTAGACAATAGTTGGTGAAACTCCGGCAGGGCTGCTGTACTCATTCTGAGAACATTGAGACTTTGATTATTAAACAATGTCCGAGCAAGGCGATATGCTTCTTCATCACCATCTGTGAAGTGAATAGAGTGATTACCTAACTGGTAATGCTCACGAATAGCTGCTTTGCAGGAACGTAGCTTGGGGAAGGCGCAATTATCAAGCAGTACAACACGCAATTTTCCGGTAGTAGGAAAACATGCTTGGACTTTATGCTGAAATCCCGGACTATGACTGCCAATATCCGCCCAAGCATGACCAAGATAGGCTTGCCGTAGCAGCACTTCACCCGCAGCACGGTCGAGTTGAATCTCTTTTTGATATACGATATGCCCGATTTGGGCTAGAGAGCATAAGGCAAATTTTTCTGACACAACCGTTGGAAAGATGAGCGCAATGACTAGTCCCCCTTTGATCCGGCAATACTCAATGGCAGCTTCATCAATAATTTTGCTGGGGCAGGGAGAATGACCATGGGAAGTTCCTAAAAAGAAGGACGCAGTCGGATGATTGCTAGTGGTGAAGCTTAATCTTGCGGCTCCTACTAATCGATTCATCACGATGCCCGCTGAGATACGATGTGCACCATCGAAAGCTGAATTGTGAATGTCTACAGGAACGATTGGCAACTCTTCTGGGTTTATTTCTGAAAGTAGGGACTTAAAAACAGACTTATACTGTTCAAAACCAGTTTTGCCTGTTCCGTCATATTCATTGATGCCTTTACTAGGTCCTGTGATTCTTAGCAGATGTTCATAGTAGACTTCATCCCGCCAGGATTTAGCCATTTTGGCCTGCCATAAGCGGCCATATAAACATTTAATCGCAATGTCGAAGCGAACTGGAGTTAGAAGTTCTGCGGCAGGAATATTAAGAAATTCCACTGCGGTTTTTAGAGGTATGGGAGATAATCGTCTCTTACTGCCCTGAAGTTTTTTCTGAACTTCGATATCCCTCAAAATTAGATCTGATACAAGAATCCGAGCCTTAGTTTTAACTGAAGTCAAAAAAACAAGACTGTCAATTTCTTCGATTACATGAAACTCTGTTGCCTCTAATTTTTCTAATGCTGATGTTTTCTTGATAGTTGAAGAAGTAAACTTGAGGAGTAATAGAACTCCTTTTATACTTGATTTTCTAATAATTCTAAGAGAACTTGAATCATGTAATACTCCTGATTCTAAAAGTAGAATGTCTGCTAACTCCGGGGCTATATTTCGTGAGATTCCGAAACTATTGAGAATATCTATTTCATTCTCAAAAAAGTCGGCAATACCCAGGTGGGCATAGCTGCTAGACTCATTAAACCTTAAAAAACTGGCCAGAACTTTCTTGGATCGACTTTTAGAAAAAGCCTGTATATCGTAAGAGGCTTGCATATTGCAAAATTTATCTCCAATTGAATAATTTCTGCTTGGCTGTCGCTGTACCTGCAACTTAGATGCCCATCGATTTTGATGGCGATTAAGTCGTGTACTAGATCTACATGTGACAGTTCAAATATAATTAAAATTCATCTATTATTTTGGTGATCTCTACCAGGAGGTCTTGTGAAATAACCTGCCTTCTACTGTTCAAGAATTGCCAAAAAGGAACTTTATCTGATTTCCTCCAAATGAACGAGAATACCCTTCCCAGAAAATAGGAATAAGAAGCAGCCCGGCACTTGGCAATATGCAGTTCACCGACCCCGTAGTTGAAACGGTCCGTGCTAGCGTTTTCGGGTAAGAGTGCTTGAGGCAAGCCGATTAGACGGTGACAC
>CAZFWL010000402.1:0-4045 GCA_964522775.1 uncultured Halomicronema sp. | reverse complement strand
CGGGGCCGCCGGATTCGCCCCAAACCGTTTATTTCAGCGAAGTTAGCCCTCGCCCCCACGACACCGGCATGGTGACCATGGTGAGTCAAAATATGTCGGAGTTTGAGCTGCATGTCCGCGCAATTACCGGATTACCGATTGGTCGCATTGAGCTATTGCAGCCGGGTGCTTCCGCGGTGATTTTGGCGCCCGGTTCTAGCAACCAGCCCCATTACGCTGGAATGGCGGCAGCTCTCAGCATTCCTACCAGCAAAGTGCGCCTCTTTGGCAAACCCCGCTGCCATCAAAATCGGCGCATGGGAGTAGCCCTCGCACTAGGAGATTCGGTCGAGGAGGCCAAAGAAAGAGCGATCGCCTGTGCCAGCAAAGTGCAAGTTTTGCTTTAGGCTTTTAGTTGGCTTCTTTGTTCAGCAGCCTGCGAGGCGATCGCGGCATTCTGAACGTTGGCTCAGCTGCATCTTCGTCTTCATTACTTACTCACCGACGCCACCATGTCCACTCTCCCTCGTTTTTGGAAACGTTTTGGCCTACTCATGCTGCTTGGAGTGCTCATGAGCTGGCTCATCAGTTGCGGCAATCCCTCAGCGACATCAAATTCCAACGCTGATGGCTCGCAAGAGGTAGAGTTTTGGACGATGCAGTTGCAGCCTGACTTTACCGACTATTTCAACGAGCTGATTGCCAACTTTGAGGCAGAGAATCCCGACATCACAGTGCGCTGGATCGATGTGCCCTGGGGCGATATGCAGAGCAAGATCCTCACCGCTGTCTCGGCGGGAACGGCCCCTGACGTCGTGAATTTAAATCCTGACTTTGCCTCTCAGCTGGCGAGCAAGCAGGCGTGGTTAGCCTTGGACGATCGCCTGTCTCCCGAAGAGAAATCACTCTATTTGGATAAGATTTGGCAAGCCAATACTTTGAATGGTGAAAGCTTCGGTCTGCCCTGGTATCTAACCACTCGCGTGACCCTCTACAACACTGAGCTATTTGAGGCAGCTGGCATCACTGAGCCCCCCACCAACTATGCCGAGTTGGCCACTGCAGCCCAACAAATCAAAGACGCCACGGGTAAATACGCCTTTTTCATCTCCTTCGTGCCCGAAGATGCCGCCGACGTCCTGCAATCCTTTGTTCAAATGGGAGTACCCCTGGTTGATGAGGATGGTAACGCGGCGTTCAACACTCCCGAAGGCACAGCCGTTTTTCAATACTGGACAGATCTTTATCAGCAGGAACTGCTGCCCCGTGAAGTTCTCACTCAGGGACACCGCCGAGCGGTAGAACTTTATCAAGCGGGCGAAACCGCGATTCTCGCTTCCGGGGCAGAGTTTCTCAGCACGATTGAGAACAACGCGCCTGACATTGCCGCTGCCACAGCAAGCGCGCCGCAAATCTCGGGCGATACGGCCAAGAAAAACGTCGCCGTCATGAATTTAGTGATTCCCCGCTCTACCGACGCACCGGAGGCCGCGCTGAAGTTTGCCCTGTATGTCACCAATGACAACAACCAACTCTCGTTTGCCAAAGCGGCCAATGTGCTGCCATCGACGACGCAGGCGTTGAGCGACAGCTACTTTACTGAGCCGCCGACTGACGCTGAACCAGTTACGATCGCGCGTTCTGTTAGTGCCGGGCAGATGGCCGATGCCGAAGTCTTAATTCCCGCGATGGAAGATGTGAAAACCTTGCAAAAGGCAATCTACACTAACTTGCAAGCGGCAATGCTGGATCAAAAACCTGTGGATGAAGCCGTCGCCGATGCCGCCGCCGAATGGGATGCTCGCTAGCATCCTGCAGGTCTTCAATCGCTATCCCTTTACGCAAGAGGCTGCCGAGCGTTGCTGACTCGCTGGAGAGCACTCAGGCAATCAGCCAAAGCCTTGAGCCCGGCGAGATACTTGCCACAGAGCGACCTCGCCGCCGTTGCCTCCAGCTAGTAAGCGATCTCCCGTCGGTGACCAAGCGATCGCCGAAACTCCAGTAGCAAACACCTTCAAGGACTGATCCAAAGTCCGTCCCTCCCGCCACAGCGCGAGGCGGCCGTCTTGTCCTGCCGAGGCCAACAGTAATGAATCGGGCTGAAAAGCGATCGCATTTACCCGGTCTTGATGGTGTTGCAACACCTGCGATCGCCAACCGCCTTTTTTGACCTGCTTACCCCGTTCCCAGACGGTAACGCCTTCTACACAAGCCGCCGCAACTAACGGCGCTCCTGAAGCGGTCTCCGGCATCGACCAGACAATTTGCCGCACCTTACCCGGAAAGCCCTGCATCAGCCAAGGAGGTGGACTGTCCCATTCCGCCACTGTCAACGTGCGATCGAGATTACCCGAGCCCAGATAGCGGCCATCAGTCGACCAGGCGCAACACAGGCTGGCACCCGGCACTTCTACCACAGTCGGCTCGGCACTCCAGTCAGATGGCGACCAGACTTTGATGCCTGCGTGTCCACTGACGGCTAAGCGATCGCCTTGGGGATGCCAATCTAGATGCAAGACTGACGATGCCTCAAAATCGAGGGTCACGATTTCCGCCTGCGCCTTTACATCCCAGATATGCACGATGGCACCGACCCCATAGGCCAGCAGCAGTAATGTGGGATGCCAGGCTAAAGTATCAATCCAGACCCCGTCGTAAACTGCAAGCACCGACCGTTCAGCGGTCTGCGCTTGCCATAGATATAACTCGCCCGTTTGGCCGCCCCAAGCCCAAAAGTCACCCTGGGCCGAGCAACCCAAACAATTAACCGATTGTCCTTGGGCTGATTGCAGCGGTTTCGCAGCACCAGTACCGTCAAACAGTACGACCTCACCGGCCGCGTTTGCCGCTGCAACGCTATCGCCTTCTGGTGACCATTGAACGGCCGTAACGAAGTCCGATAGGGCCGCTTGCCATTGGGGCGTCAGTTGTAGTTTTGCCGTCCTCACGCCAGACACGCCCGGAATCCCTGGCGAATCTCTGCTTCGTCTAAATTACGACCAATGAAAACCATCTCGCTGCGGCGAGTTTCTTCCGGTTTCCAAGGGCGATCGCCCCGTCCATCAAAAATCATGTGAACGCCCTGAAATACGAAGCGCTCATCTTCACCAGCCAAGTTGAGGATTCCTTTAGTGCGGAAGATATCTGGCCCCTTGTTTTGTAACAAGTCGCTAACCCAGGCGCTGAGCTTTTCGCTGTCCAGCGGCTGTTCTTCCACAATGGCGAAAGAATACACCTCGTCGTCATGCTCATGGGCATCTTCGTTGAGGAAGTCCGGATCAACCTCTAGGGCGCGATCGAGATCAAATGCCTTCACACCGATGACCGACTCAATATCTAACTCAGAATTTTGAGTGCGATAGATTTTCACCATCGCATTCATCTCTTTGATACGCCGCTCTAGTTCTTGCAGCTCATCCTCAGTTACTAAGTCGATCTTGTTGAGCAAAATCACATCCGCAAAGGCGATTTGCTCTTGAGCTTCATCGCTTTCCCAATGCTGGGCAATGTGTTTGGCATCTACCACCGTAACCACGGCATCCAGGTTCAACTGTGTTTGAATGTCTTCATCCACAAAAAAGGTTTGAATGACCGGGGCGGGATCTGCCAGGCCCGTCGTCTCAATCACTAGGTGATCAAACTTATCGCGGCGCTGCATTAAGTTACCGATGATGCGAATCAAATCGCCCCGCACAGTGCAACAAATGCAGCCGTTATTCATTTCAAAAATTTCTTCGTCAGCGTCGATCACGAGTTGGTTGTCAATGCCGACTTCGCCAAACTCGTTCACAATGACCGCAACTTTTTTGCCGTGCTCATAAGTCAAGATGCGATTGAGCAAAGTCGTCTTACCGGCGCCTAGGTAACCGGTCAAAACGGTTACGGGCACACCCGCTGCTGCTGTCGTCACCATGGCGTTTTCTTACCTTTCAAGATTAATCTCAGGGACGCTTGGCATTATCGTTGCCGCCGTTTCCCTGAAAAAGTTTTCTGCGAACATTCTGACTCAAGTGAGCTCTCCACCACCGCTTTAGCAACAGTGGGGAGTTTCACCGTGTAAAGCCGC
>CAZFWL010000401.1:0-4045 GCA_964522775.1 uncultured Halomicronema sp. | reverse complement strand
CGCTTTGCTTTGAGTTGCCAGCCATGAATCAACCTTCAAGCCGCGTTTTACAAGTGTTAGACCAGCGCGATCGCGCCGGGATTGCCCAGGGACAGGACTACGGACAGATTCAATCGCTGCCGGAAATTTGGCCGTTAGCGGCAGATCGCTATGGCAGCCAGTTAGCGATGGATGATCCCCATAATCAGCCCAGCGCCCAGCTCACTTATCAGGAGCTATGGGCCAAAATTCAACAATTTGCGGCGGGTTTGCAAGGGTTAGGCATGCAGCCTCGGGCTCACGTGGCGCTTTTTGCCGACAACAGCCATCGCTGGTTCATTGCCGACCAGGGCATTATGGCTGCGGGGGGCATTGATGCCGTGCGTAGTGCCCAAGCGGAGACCGAGGAGCTACGCTACATTGCCGAACACAGCGATAGCACCGTCTTGATTGTGGAGAATCTGAAGCTGTGGCAACGGCTGAGCGATCGCTTTCAAGACTTGCCGATGCAGTTTGCAGTGCTGCTGTCAGATGAAGCGGTACCAGAACATGTGCCGTTCAAAATGGTTAACTTCACTCAACTATTGGAACTTGGCGGCCAGCACCCTTGGCAGCCAGTGCCGGTCACTGTCGATAGCCTGGCGACACTGATTTACACCTCGGGTACCACGGGTAAACCTAAAGGCGTCATGATTAGTCACGCGAATTTGCTGCACCAAATCACGACGCTGGGCGCAGTTGTCCAACCCAAGGCGGGCGATCGCGTTTTGGGCCTATTGCCCACTTGGCATACCTTTGGCCGCACAGCAGAATATTTTCTCTACGCCAACGGCTGTACGCAAACCTACACCAGTATTCGCCACATCAAAGCTGACTTTCGCAATAGCAAGCCGCAATATATGGTTGGTGTGCCCCGAATTTGGGAGTCCATTTACGAGGGCGCGCAAAAAAGCTTCCGTGAGCAGCCCGCCAGTAAACAAAAGCTTGTGAATACGCTGCTGTGGTGGAGCAAAAAATATGTGCAAAATCGTCGCATCGCGGATGGTCTGAGTCTTAATCACCCCCATACTCCGGCACTTAGTCGATTCGGCTCACGGCTCTTACAAGGTGTGACATGGCCCTTTCATATGCTGGGCGAGAAGCTGGTCTACAGCAAGGTTCGAGAAGCAACGGGTGGCCAAGTCAAACAATTAATTAGTGGTGGCGGCTCCCTCGCTCAGCATATTGATTTGTTTTTTGAGATTGTTAACGTACCGATCTTGGTTGGGTATGGTTTAACGGAGACCTCACCAGTGGTATCGGCGCGACGTATCTGGAGTAACCTGCGGGGGGCAGCGGGGCAGCCGATTCCCGGTACCGAGTTCAAGATTGTTGATCCTGAAACGAAGGCATCCTTGCCACTAGAGCAGAAAGGTTTGGTGCTGACCCGCGGTCCCCAAATTATGCAGGGTTACTACAAAAATCCAGAAGCTACTCAAAAGGCGATTGATGCTGATGGCTGGTTTGATACGGGTGACCTGGGCTACTTAACTGCCGACTACAACGTCGTGTTGACGGGGCGGGCTAAAGACACCATTGTGCTGACCAACGGTGAAAATATTGAACCGCAGCCGATTGAAGATGCCTGCGTCCAGAGCCCTTACATTGACCAAATGATGTTGGTCGGCCAAGATCAGCGATCACTCGGGGCGCTGATCGTGCCCAATCTGGATGCGCTGCAGACCTGGGCTACCACTCAATCGTTGTATCTCGATGTGCCGGGTCAAGAAACCGCGAATACCGACAGTCTGCCTGGCATCACTCTCGATGATGATCGCGTACAAAAGCTATTTCGCGAAGAACTCAATCGCCGCGTTAAAGATCGCCCAGGCTATCGGGCGGACGATCGTGTCGGTCCCTTCCGAATAATTGCGACTCCGTTCTCAATTGAGGATGGGACCATGACACAAACCTTGAAGATCAAGCGCCCAGTAGTCACCGCTCGCTATCGCGATATGATTGACGGGATGTTTGCCTAGGCCAACCGCACGGTTTAAATTTTCTTGGAAGTTTAAGCTTAAAGGCTTGCCTTCAGTTACATCCTCTGCCAATTTGAAGCAGTGCATTCTGCACTTCAGACCACTAGCTAGAGAGTATGGACGTGACTCAACTTCAGCTCAAACGCAATATCACCATCAAAGCGATCGTGACGCCTCTATGGAAAGAGGAAGCGCAAAAACAACTACAGAGTCAAATTAATCAAACTGACAGCCGCTTGCAGCAGCTCGAAATGCAGAGCCAGCGAGTCGTTTCAGAAGTACAGAAACAAGCTGCTAATCCTGATGACCCTGCTGTTAAACAGCAAATTTCTTCAGTTCAAAACAAGCTGAATCAAGATAAAAGCAAACTGCTACAGCAAAAGAATCAATTACTACAGCAGCTTCAGTCGGTACAGACTCTAGAGCTCGACCAAGAAGTCAACCAAGGACAAGCAGAAAGTCTTTTCACAGTCAGCCAAGGCGATAACCTGATCAAAAAAATGCAGGTTGAAATCCTGATTCGTGATGGCGTGATCGAAGAAATCCGCGGCGAGCTGTAGGCTCAACGTTGAACCCTCGCTTTCTACCTGTTAATCCTTATTTCCAATTCAAAGACACGCAAACTTTTAGAGGAGTTTAGAGTGTTGTTCTCTACGGGCTTAACCTAGTGTCTAGAGCTAGCTTATTCCCAGACCGTAATTGAGTTGGAAACAATGCTTGACCTTATTCCGGCTGGCAGAAGGCAATACCCTCCCTGTATAAACAGGTCTCATTGAAGCAAGTATGTTTTATTGCGCTTTTTAGTGATTTTGATTTGAACTGTCAATGCTGCTCTTTGATGCGGTTTCAGCAGCGTATATCAATCTGTATAAGCTATTTGCAATCTAGTTGGGTATGCTGAGGTGGATCGAGGGGTGCAGTTTGGTCGAGCACTGGCGCGGCTAAGCTGAGGAAGTGATGTCCTTGGCATTAAGCGGACGTGTTTTATGTGAGCATAGGGCAAAGCTGTGGAGCTATCAACGTAATCTTTGTCGGATCAACGTCCCGATAGTCTAGTGGTGTTCGGTAAAGTGTTCTACAAGTCAGGATTTTGATGGACTCGTTGGATAGCGGCGTATTGGGATCCTGGGCAAAACGATCAATAATGACCTGGCATTATGCGGAACTGGCAAGCAGCTGGATAACTGATACACATGTTTAATCGTGTTCTATTAATTGCGCTAACGTCAGCAGCGACCTGTGGCTTCGGTACAGCCGCGATCGCGCAAGAGTTTAGAGCCAGCAGCATAGGAGTCGGTCATTCAGACTTGCTGATTAGTCAAGCGCCTGAAAACGAGAGCGAGGGTTCGGCACAGCAACCTTCAGCTGCCGTGCAGTCTTTGCAAAGTCGCTTGCTGGAGTTGGGATACTACAGTGGCTCAGTAACGGGTATTTTTAGCAGTGACACCCGTGATGCCTTGGCGCAGTTTCAGCAAGATCAGGGATTAGTTGGCACTGGCATCTTAGATCCGCTGACCCAAGAGCGACTAGCGGATCCGAGCGGTGCACAAGATGTCGCTGAGGCTGAGGCCGATGCTTCAGAGCCTTCGGAACCGTCACCAGCACTGGATTTACCGCCTGTGTCTGAAAGCGGTGAAGCGCTTGAGGCTAAACCTGCACCGACTGAGACTGCAACGAGTGACGCACCAGAGGCGAATGATAGTACGGCTGAAGGTGCTCCTGCTGATGCTGCTCCTACAGGCGAGACGACGACACCAGAAGAGAGTAATTTTCCTATTCTGATTTTGCTCGGGGCAGTCATTTTGGTGTTGGGCGGCGTGGCCGGTGGTGTGGCCTTATGGTTTGGGAAACGACAGGGACAGCGTGCTGCGGCAAGTAATGCCCCAAACACCGCCGAATCAGTTGAGGCACAACCGCCACAGAGACCGGTGGCTGAGCCCCCATCATCAGTACCGACTCAACCGCGGCCGTCTGCGAGTCAGACTCATACCAGTGCGCCGAAGAACCCAGCGACGGCCTTTAATCTTCAGTCACCAAGCACCTCGCCG
>CAZFWL010000400.1:0-4063 GCA_964522775.1 uncultured Halomicronema sp. | reverse complement strand
TGTTTGCGGGTTTAGGCGTTATTGTCGGCTTGAATGTCAAATCTCTGGAAAGCGTTGGCCTCTTCAATAACTTTTTGATTGTGCCGATGTCGTTTTTGGGCGGTACGTTCTTTGATCCCGCTACTTTACCCCCCGTTCTGAAAGGAATTGTCTATCTCTTGCCGTTGACTTACACCACAATCGGTTTGCGGGCAGCAGCCTACCAACCTTTAGCAGAATTTCCTTGGTACAGTTTCCCAATTCTTTTGGTGGTCGCGATCGCCCTTGCATATGTGGGAGCGTATCAGTTTTCTCACCAGCAAGATTGAGATCGCTCAACCGTTCAACAATAGTTGGCAGCCACTATTTCCTTTAGCGATTCGGTCCTGCTGAGTGGCATTTCCAAAACTGAGAGTTTAGAATTGTTTCCAGCTTGAAGTCCATGAGCTGAAATGTTTCTGCAGTAAGATCTTCGAGGTTCCTGTAGGGAGGACTGTTGCGAGCTGATTATGTTGTGAGCAGATTATAAAGATTTCCGAAAATAGAGCTAAACTGATCTTTACTTCGTAGTGTCTGCCTATCAGCCATGCAAACTGCTCAACCTAATTCAGCCGTTAACGACATTTTGGGTCAAGCGCGCCAGGGCAGCGTTGCCGCAATTATTCAAATTCTGAATGAGCGGCTGGCTGACGAACAGATTAGAACGCGGGCAATTTTGGCAGATGGAGTGTTGCAGTTGCTGTGCGAAGCGCCTCGAGCCGAGCAGCTAGAGCAGGCTTCTGTAGTGGAGCGGGTAAAGACTATTCTCGAAGATTTATCCCCTCGAGGTATTCGCAAGGTCAATATTAATAGTCGGATTGTGCGTGAGCAGCAACTGCTCTGGTTTGAAGAAATCACTCGCGATCCTGAAAACCAGTTGCTTTGGTCGGAACTGATTAAGCTGAAGCAACCCAATCCAGTTACTCGGTTTTGGCGCGATCGCCAGCAACCCAAAGGTCGCCAAGAGATTGTTGTCTCCAATTCTAAAAACCAACAGCTAAGCCAAAAGTATTTTCTGCGTGGTCTCGTGGGTGGCGCTAGTTTATGCCTACTGCTGCTACTGCTGGGCTGGGTGATGAAGCACCGTCTCGGTATTTCGTGGGCCCAGATTGGCAGCACGAGTACTCCCGTTGCCGAGGAGAATGCCGCCGATGATACGAATTCAGCACAGGCGTCTTTTGCTCAAGCTGTGCGCTTAGCTCAGCAAGCAGTTGATGATGGACAAGCGGCTGAAACGTCCGCTGAATGGTTAGACCTAGCAGCGCGTTGGCAGCGAGCGGCTGATCTGATGGCCGAAGTGCCGCCAGAAAACGAGAATTATACAGTTGCTCAAGATCGTGTCATTAGTTATCAGCAAAATAGCGATCAGGCGCTCGCCAAGGCTGAACAAGTGCAAGCGACTGAAGATGCTGATGCTGCAGCGAGTGTTGAGGAGTAAGAGACTGAGCGATCGCGCTGCGTCTGTGAGTTAATCAAGCGATCGTGTGCTTCGAGTCAGCCAGGTCATATACGGGTCACTGCCCTGCAGAATAGGGATGGCTAAAATTTCCGGCACTTCGTAAGGGTGCAGCATGCCCAGAGCTGTCTCAATTTTGGCAAATAGAGCGAGGTCAGTTTTAATGACAAGTTGCCATTCAGCAGCTTGTTCGACCTTGTTTTCCCACGTATAGATTGAGTGAATGGGATAAAGATTGACGCAAGCGGCCAAGCGATCGCTCACTAGCGCCTGAGCAATTTCCTGCGCAGAGTCTTGGGTATCTACTGTGACTAAAACGATGCCGTATTCTGCCAAGAGTCAAACCCTCCATGAACAAGCGGTAAGCGGTAAAGTGATTCTCTCCGATCAGTCGTCCTGAGGCTGATTGCAGAGAACAGCGTTCTAGAACCTGCGTCGGATTGCGGCGGTGTTATGAAGCGGGTGCTTATTCCACAAACTGCGATGCACTCAGGGTTTCGCGGGTGGGCCGACGGCTCCAGCGGGTGTCTCCACACGCTTTTTGATAAAGGTCTTTCTGGGAGCCTCGCGGCAAAATTGCATCGGTAAACTCAGTGCCCTCAATGGAGCAGGCGTCGAGCCTTGCCCCAGCTAGGTTGGCCCAAGAAAGATCTGCCCGATCCAGGTTGACTCCCAGCATTTTGGCGCGCCATAGAATGCTGCCAGATAGATTGGCACTGGTGAGATTGACCTGGTTAAGACTGGCCTCTCTTAGGGTGGCAAAGCTTAAGTTGGTGGCGGTCAGGTTGGCATAGTCGAGTTGGGCACCGTTGAGCTTTGCCTCTTGCAGATTAAGGCCACTCAAGTTCATGCCGGTCAGGTTGAGTCCATTCAGATACGCGCCTTCTAAATTGACGTCATCGAGAAAGGTCCGACCCAAGGCAGCCCCACTGAGGCGAACACCGCTCAGGTTGGCCCAAGCCAGGTTAGCATGACGCAGATCGGCGCCCCGTAAATTGGCTCCACAGAGGTTTGCCCCACAGAGGTTTGCCCCTCTAAGACTAGCCCCGCGGAGATTGGCTCCACTGAGATTGGCCCCACTCAGTTGAGTGTCGGATAAATCTGACTTCACCATAAAAGTGCCCCTGAGGTCAGCTTTTTTGAGTTGGGCTCGGTGTAGATTCACTTCGCTCAGCTTGGCAAAGCTGGCGTTCACTCGGTAAAGATTGGTATTGGTAAGATTCGCTTTGGTCAAAAATGCTCGACTGAGGTCGGCTTGCACCAAACTCGCATGCTGAAGATTAATGTCTACTAAAATTCGCTGTTTTAGGTCGACACCGCTGAGATGGATACCGGTAAAGTCCCGGTAACCTGATTCATACAGTTCAAACAAGTAGCTGGCATTCATAGAGAAGTGCCCCTTTGCCAGTGGTCGGCTGCGCAATCTAGATAGGTAAGCGGCATGTCCGACTCCCTTAGAGGAATGGCAGATATTGGTAACTAAAAGCAGATGCTAAAAAAGCTGTGGGCTGAAATGAATAGAGAGTTTTATGGGTAATGCTGAGAAGCGGCGTAGGTGAACGGTGGAACAATACGGAAGCGAAACGATTGGGGTCAGCACCGTGGCGGCAAAATGTCGCATTGGGACAGTAATCGCGATCGCCTGACTAGGAGCACAAGGACAAAGTGCTCACCTTCACGGTAAAAGGCCCACGCCGAAATTGGAAGATTTTGTTAAGTTGATTGATAATTCAGAGAAAAACTTAGTAGTCACTGGATGGAGAATCGAATGCTGCGCCGTTTGGGATTTGCCACAGTCTGGCTCGCGTTTGTGGTTTATGCTTTCGTGTTTGCACCTCCTGATCAGCCCGATACGCTGCTGCTGATTACGCAGCTCTCCACCGGCCAGTGGGATGCCATTAATCCGGCGATTGTGGCGTTGTTCAACCTGATGGGTATTTGGCCAATGGCGTATGCCTGCTTGGCTCTGATCGATGGTCATGGCCAAACAGTCCCTGCTTGGCCGTTTGTGGCAGGTTCTTTTGGCCTGGGCGCTTTTCTACTACTGCCATATTTGGTGCTGAGGCGGCCCAACCCAACGTTTGCCGGGCCAAAGTCTCGCATCCTGACTTTGGCTGATTCCCGCTGGTTGGGGCTGAGTTTGCTGATCGCCTCAATCGTGCTAATGGGCTACGCTGCCTATGCTGGAGACTGGGTCGATTTCGCAAGCCAGTGGCAAACTAGCCGCTTTATTCATGTAATGAGCCTCGACTTTTGTCTGCTGTGGCTGTTGGTGCCCGGTTTATTGGGTGATGATATGGCTCGTCGCGGTTTCAAAAATAGTCTGGTATTTACGCTGGTTTGTGCGGTGCCGTTGGTGGGGCTGACGGCTTATTTGACGTTCCGCCCAGCTTTAGAAGAGGCCTGATGACGGTGGTGTTGCTTAGGTTGTCTCTCCAGTCCACCAGAGCTTATACGGTAAGAGGAGAATTTGTTTATCGTTCAGCTGTGCAATGCCAGCTTACGTTATGGAACGTCGCCAATTTTTGCAATATGCAGGCAGTTCAGTGGCGGCGATCGCCCTAGCGCAATGTGCCCGAACTTCGACTG
>CAZFWL010000399.1:0-4066 GCA_964522775.1 uncultured Halomicronema sp. | reverse complement strand
GTATCTTTAGGGGTGTAATCGGGGGTGTAATAAGTCAGCTTATAGTCCTTAACCCCGGCGCTGTAACCAGCTTTTGACTGAGTCGTCGTCTGTGAGTAAGACATATCTCCCTTCCTGTGAGGTTCGTAAAGACACCACGCAATCCCTCGCTGCCAAACAGCGGGGAAGCCTCAGTAAGCTGCAATGGGTTGAAGATGCAAATCTTGCTCCAAGGCAGGTGGCAGTTTGTAATAGCACTTCCAGCGTCCCAGCGGCAGACAAACTGCCTCAGTCGGGTACCAGCACTGGATTTCGGGAGTCCTGCAATTCCCTATGCTTTTTAGAATACTATCAGCGTTCCGATAAGCCTGATTTTGGAAGATCTGTATATATTCATAAATAAATGTTATGTAAGGCCATCACACAATCTTGCGTGATGTCTCGCGATGTAAATCCCGTCTAATCTGAAGCGATGGTGGTTAGACAGAGGAATTTTTGCTGAGTAGAAGATAATCCCAAAAAACCGGGAGCGCTGTGTTTTACACACAATGTCTTAATTTTATGGTGACATTCCCGTAGGGTGCCTTGCCAACGGTAAACGCACCGCATAGACGGTACACCGGTTCCCCTGTTGACCTCTTCATCGATTTATGGATAACGCCCTTCCGCCATAAATCGATGCACGCTCGAAAAGCGCCAATCCGTCGGTGTTTTGCATAGGTGATGTTTTACCGGATTATCGTGGACATAGCGGCAGTGGTTCGTATAATCCCGGTCATCACGAATCACATGATCCCAAAATCGACGCTGCCACAACGCTCGTTCCCGACGCTTCATACGCGAGGTCGATGTCTCAACCGCCGCTTCCAACTCTGTGCCGTAATGCCTAGTGACATAGGTTTTGATCAGGCGCAGGAGGGTCGAGATATCGCTGTCGTCAGGCGGCAACGTCATCAAGCAGTGAAAGTGGTCGGGCAGCAACACAAAAGCATCCAGATGGAACGGGCGTTTGTGCCGCACTTGAGAGATGGCAGTGCGTAAGGCATGACGGGCCACATCGCGACACAGCCAGGGCTGCCGTTGGTAAGTCACCTGAGTTATGAAGTAGGTGCCGCCAGCAACGTGAGGTCTGCGGTAATTGGGCATGGTTGGTGGGTCGTGTCCTACCCTTGAGAATGCCCATTTGTTGAAGGGATGGAGCGCTGTGCAAATGATGGGAGCGAGTGCGTTTGTTCATGCAACGCACCTCACGATTTTGTGTGGATGATTAGATCGCCTTGCTAAGGATGCGCAAAAAAATCTCATTCGTAGGGTGTATTAGCGAAGCGTAATGCACCTTAGCTCGGTTTGTTGGTCGCTGAAGATCACCGAATTGGGCAAGGGAAATCGCTTTGTCACCGATTGAAGCAAGTGCGTTTGCTTTTGGCAACGCACCCTACGATTTCGATTCGACATGTCCCCAGGTGCCGGGTAAGAGAACACAGAAACATCCACTCTTCTGCATAGAGGCCATCTGCCATAAGCCTTATGGATCGGGCTGAAGCGCCTATCTGTTAAATTTTACAAGTCTGGACACGAGAGAATAAATCGGCGGAAATACATCTTCCCCACAAGCCAGTCCCTCTCCTAGTACCTACCTTCAACCCATCAAAGGCAGTCCAGCATGGAAGTTCACCCGATGGAGATGAATCTAGGTCGGCTTTTAATTCGTTATAGTTCAAGTATTGAGAGGCGTCTTCGGTTTGCTATCCGAATCGAGAGGCGGTTTCCTGTTTCCACCCAATTTTTGTGCAAAACTGATACCAATTCTTTCCGCTCTGGATGGGACTGCCACAATCCTCCCAGATTCGCTGCTGTACGCTAAAGCCAAACCGCCCATCACTGTATTTCACCCACAACTGGTCGATAGTTTGTAGATCAGCACATGGAAAGTTTCTCAACTCTTCAGAAAGAATCCAATCATTGGCCTCTCGACCGACGGCTTCGAGCATCCGGCGACCCGTTTCTTGGTCGGCTTCGCGCCATCGGCCGACCTTGAGCAAGTTTTGTAGCATGGTGTAATCAACCCCTTTTGCCGATTTGAGCTTAATACCATAGTTGGCAGGTGTAATCTGGATATCAGTCCTGGTGGAGGCTATCGGACTAAGCGTATTGACAACCGTTTTTCTCAGCGGAGACTCCGCCGTTGTAATCGTTACCGGAAAATACTTGCGCATCGTGTCAAGGAAGCGGGCTGGGGGCAGTTTGCCGCCCATTACATCTACCGACTGAATGGCCGCTACCGATAGCCATCGTCGCCCCTCTAGCAATAACGGAAAAATCGGCTTTTTTAGCTCCAGTGCCAGACTCAGTTCACACTGCACCCAGTGAGAGTCTTGTGATCGCGGCGACATCACCACCACAAACACCGCGCACTGCTCCAGATGATCTTGAATCACCCTCGGCCAAGTGCTGCCATAGTCGATGCGGTCATCAATCCAGACGGGAAGACGATGCGACTGTAGCGCCTGCACCAGTGTGCTGACATAAGCTTGGTCTTGCCGACTGTAGCTGATAAAAATAAAACTCATGCTTTCGTCACTCTACCCGATGCCGCTTTCCGTCTCATGCCATGTTTTCAGTAAGTAGTTCGGCATAGAACGGTTTTTCTTTGGCTAGCTGGCTGACATTTAGCACTGAAAAGCCAAGAATGTTGCCCTGTGGATCGACGCGCTCCATGATGGCATCGTTCTCCGTCTCACGGATAAATCCAGGTGCATCAGAAAACAAAACTTCTAAGCAGTCTGCTTCCGCATCAAACCAAATTTTTACGGATTGCGCCATATCTGTTCTCTTGGTGAGAGCTGACTAGTGGGCATTATTCCTGAACGCCGGAGATCTTCGCTAAAGCATGGGCGTAGGTGGCGAGTTCTTGCCGCAGTTTTGCCAACTCAGCGCGGAGGGTGGGTTCCTCGGCCCAGGCTTTTTCGTGTTCCTGCGGGCTCAGTCCCTCGGTATTTTGAGCTTCCCAGGCTTGCAGGCGCGGGTGCCACTCTGACATAAACGGGCGTAATCCTTGGTTGAGGACGGCGATCGCAATGCCCCCCACCGACTCCCGCGACGCTCCCACCTTGGGACCCGCCTTCCGCAAGATGTCGCGGGTGGTGCCAAACAATGTGTACAGCGAACTCAAAGCTTCCCGCACGGTGCCCTGCTGGGCATCCAAAGACTGCACCGCAATGCGGGTCACCAACTCGATGTAGAGTTCCCAGGCGGCATTTTGCTCAGTGGGGTCAGCTTCCCAGGTGGCTCCCCCCATGCCAAAGGGCAGGTTCACTGATACGGATTTCAAGATGGCGGGCGGATCTTTCGGCATAAGTGACAAGCGGATAATTTCTTCAAGTTTAATATCGCCTGCCAAAGGTGATGAGCTGATTACAATAACGATGCAGTGCGATCGCCATTTTTATGTCTGAGTCCGCAAAATTATCCGTTTGGGATTACAAACCCTGGTGGTGCCAGCCCTGGTCAATTTTGTTGACAGGCATCAGCATCATTGGTGGCAGTTGGCTACTGTTTCACCGCTATTGGGTGACGGGTCTGGTCGCGGTGCCGATCTTGGTTTGGATGGGCTTCTTTTTGTTGGTCTATCCCCGATTGATGGCGGAAGCCGGTGAGTTAACCGAGATCCCCACTCCAGATCAGCTGCCTAGACTATAGAACCTTTATCTTTGGGCCGTGATTAAAGTCAGGTCACTGCTTTGACTGGCAATGGCCTGATAACCCGACTCATTTTCACCTCTGTACCACGGCGACAGTTTACTCCGGGTAGGGCTCCGCTAACCCTTCCGTCAAAAGCTCTTGGTTTAAGTTGCGCCATTGTTCACCAACGCGATAGTGCACAGTGCCCAGCAGGCGACCGTACTTGCCCGTGCTGTCTTTGTGGGTCTCGATGATAAGGCCGTCGGCCTGACGCAGCCGCTGCTCAACGATATCGCGGACGATTAATCCTCGTTCTCGTTCGATACCTCGCAGCTCTGGAGTATCAATACCGTAAAGTCGGATAGGTTTGTTGAGCTGCCAAATATTGAAGCCAAGCGAGAGATCG
>CAZFWL010000398.1:0-4069 GCA_964522775.1 uncultured Halomicronema sp. | reverse complement strand
GGCTACTTTGTCTATGACTCCAAAAAGTCCGGTTCTGTTACGGTGTCGCACCTACGATTTGGCCCCGATCCCATTCGCTCGACTTATCTAATCGACAGCGCCAATTTCGTGGCCTGCCATCAATGGGAATTCCTGCAGCAGTTAGAGATTCTCAATGAGGCTAAAGTCGGGGGCACATTCCTCATCAATTCGCCCTTCGATGGCGGTGAAGAAACCTGGGCGCGACTGCCCCAAGCGATTCAGCAGGCCATCATCGACAAGCAGCTGAAGGTCTACGCCATCAACGCCTACAAGGTGGCGAGCGAAGCGGGGATGCGGAACCGCATCAACACCGTGATGCAAACCTGTTTCTTTGCGCTGTCGGGCGTGTTGCCAAGGGAAGAGGCGATCGCCGCTATTAAGCAGGCCATTCGCAAAACCTACGGCAAGAAGGGCGAAGAAATCGTCAACATGAACATTACTGCGGTGGATAACACCCTCAGCTATTTGTATGAGGTCCCCGTTGGTACACCTTCGGACGACAGCGAAACTCACCAATGGGTGCCGGATACTGCGCCGAGCTTTGTGAAAGACGTGCTGGGGCCAATCATGGCGCGCCACGGCGATGACCTGCCCGTCAGTGCCCTGCCTTCGGACGGCACCTATCCCACGGGCACGACCCAGTATGAAAAACGCAACGTGGGCCAAGAGATTCCCACCTGGGATCCCGATGTGTGTGTGCAGTGCGGCAAGTGCGTCATGGTCTGCCCCCACGCAGTCATCCGCTCCAAGGTGTACGAACCGGGACAGTTGGAAAACGCGCCTGCCACCTTTAAGCACACGGGAGCCAAAGATAAGTCCTGGTCGGATCTGCAATTCACCATTCAGGTAGCCGCAGAAGACTGCACGGGCTGTGCTCTGTGTGTGGAAGTGTGCCCCGCCAAGAACAAAGCGGAACCCAGCAAAAAAGCCATCAACATGGAGGCGCAACTGCCCCTGCGGGAGCAAGAGCGGACAAACTGGGATTTCTTCCTCGACTTACCAAACCCCGAGCGTGATGGCCTGAACCTGAACAAGATCTCCCACCAGCAAATGCAGGAGCCGCTGTTTGAGTTCTCCGGGGCCTGTGCGGGCTGTGGCGAAACGCCGTACATCAAGCTGGCGACGCAACTGTTTGGCGATCGCATGTTGATTGCCAACGCCACCGGCTGCTCCTCCATCTACGGCGGCAACTTGCCCACCACGCCCTACACCAAAAACGCCGAAGGACGGGGTCCCGCTTGGTCTAACTCCCTATTTGAAGACAATGCTGAATTTGGCATGGGCTTCCGTCTGTCCATCGACAAGCAAAGCGAACAGGCCGTAGAGCTGCTGCAATATCTGGCTTTTGAGCTGAACGGTTCTTCCCGCCTTCCCGGTGACCTGGCCACCAATCTGCTGAACAACGAGCAGAAAGACGAGGCCGATATCGTCGAGCAGCGGGAATGGGTCGAGGCGCTGCAAGGCCATCTGGACAACTGGTTGGCTGGCCTCGACAACGATACTGAGAGTCGCGCGCCCGGACTACGGAACCGCATTCTCAACCTGAAATCCCTGGCCAATTACCTCGTGCTTAAGAGCGTGTGGATTGTCGGCGGGGACGGCTGGGCCTACGATATCGGCTACGGCGGTCTCGACCACGTGCTCGCCAGCGGTCGCAACGTGAATGTGCTGGTGATGGATACCGAGGTGTATTCCAACACGGGCGGCCAAATGTCGAAGGCAACCCCGCGGGGTGCCGTCGCTAAGTTCGCGGCTGGCGGCAAACCCGCGCCAAAAAAAGATCTGGGACTGATGGCGATGACCTACGGCAACGTCTATGTCGCCAGCGTCGCTATGGGCGCTCGTAACGAGCACACTCTAAAAGCGTTCTTAGAAGCGGAATCCTACGAAGGCCCGTCGCTAATCATGGCCTACTCCCACTGCATTGCCCACGGCATCAACATGGCCAAGGGCATGAACCAGCAACAGCTGGCGGTGGAATCGGGTCGTTGGCTGCTATATCGCTATGACCCCCGCAAGGCCGAGCAGGGTGAGAACCCGCTAATGCTGGATAGCCGCACGCCGAAGAAGTCGCTGGAAGAGGCGATGTACAGTGAGAATCGCTTCAAGATGTTGCTCCGCAGCAATCCCGAAGCGGCCAAGACCTTGCTGAAAAATGCCCGCGAGGATGTCTCAACCCGCTGGCACATGTACCAGTATCTGGCGGCGCGCAACCCGGCGGAGGAACCGGAGATGCCGACCCGCAAAGGCTATCAGCCCCGCAAAGAGGCGACTCCCGGCAACTTTAAGCCCGTGAAAACGCCGAAAGGGCCGCAGGCTGTTGAAGGCCAGCAAGCTGACTCGTCGGATTCTGGATCGAATTCAGCGAATACGTCAGCTTAGATTCCCCTTCACCCCTTAAAGACGGGAGCTGTTCCTTGCTTGAAATACTTAATCGCCCCCTTAAAGAGGGGGCGGCGGCAGCAGGGAGCTCCTTCAACCCATAAGCAATTCAAACGACGGATTGAGGCAGAGGCAGCCAATCTACCCGCCAAACTCCGCCATCCAACATCATCCTTGACGGAGAACAACGATGGACTTAACTACGACCTATCTAGGCCTAACGCTGAAATCCCCCTTGGTGGTGGGGGCGGCTGGCCCACTGACAGAAGATCTGGGCAACATTCGCTGGCTCGAAGATTCTGGAGCGGCCGCGATCGTGCTCCACTCTCTGTTCGAAGAGCAAATTCGTCGGGAGCGGCTAGAGATCAACCATCACATGGAGCACGGCACCGAAAGCTTTGCCGAAGCCCTGACCTATTTTCCGGAACCCGAAGTTTTCCATGTGGGGACCGAAGCTTATCTCGATCACATTCGGATTGCCAAGACCATGGTCGATGTGCCCATCATTGGTAGCTTGAATGGCTTTACCCTTGGCGGCTGGACGGATTACGCCAAGCAGATGGAGGAAGCGGGGGCGGACGCGATCGAACTCAATATCTACTGGATTCCCACTGACCTGGATATGTCTGGGGCCGATGTGGAGCAGCATTATTTTGATGTGGTGCGTGCGGTTAAAGAGGTGGTGAATATTCCCCTGGCGGTGAAGCTCAGCCCCTATTTCAGCAATATGGCCTATATGGCGAAGCGACTGTGCGAAGCGGGAGCCAATGGCCTCGTGCTGTTTAACCGCTTCTATGAGCCGGATATTGACATCGAGAATCTAGAAGTGCAGCCCAGCCTCATTCTCAGCCATCATTCGGATATGCTGCTGCCGCTGAACTGGATTGCCCTGCTGCACGATCGCGTTCCCGCTAGCCTGGCCGCTACTACGGGCATCAATAAAGCGGAGGATGTGATCAAAATGTTGATGGCCGGGGCGGACGTGACCATGCTGGTCGCCACTCTGCTACGCCACGGCATCGGCCACCTCAAAACCATTGAGGAAGAGCTGATCACCTGGCTACAGGAGCACGAGTACGAATCCCTCGATGTTCTACGGGGCAGCATGAGCCAGCGCAATAGCCCCAACCCCAGCGAGTTTGAGCGGGTGCAATACATGCGAGCGGTGCAGTCCTACCATCCCATCTGGGAAGCCAACGTGCCGTCGACTTAACGCCTAGCGACAATTTTTCAGGCTGAATGTCTGGTGGCAACACGCTGCTCCTCACCTTGGGGCAGCGTTTTTTGTGGCAGTGATGGAAATCGCGATCGCGTTGCGTTTTCTGACAGGATTGCGTTTTGCTCCGGTCAGCCCCTTATCCTCAGCGAATAGATGCGCCGATCTCCGTGCAATTGGAAATATTGGTGCAGACGCGATCGCCCACTTCGATATCCCATGCATCCGATTTCGCTGATTTTTCTAGGACTTTGTGCGTTTTTAGTTGGCTTTTGGCTAGTGCGCAAGCTGGAAAAGCGCAAGCTTAAATCGTCTGGACCACAGGCAACGTTGTCCTCGATGCACTCTGTCCCCGCCCCTTCCACGCACTCGACCGGACCTGGCCAAGCCTCCCCCACGGTCAGCATCGATCATCCCATCGAAACCGATCAAGAATCTTGGTCAACCCCA